>DASVVF010000291.1:0-7184 GCA_036386695.1 Catenuloplanes sp.
CGTGCGCGTTGGCCGTCGCGCTGGAGTCCTGATAGTGCGGCGCACCGCCGAGCGTGAGGATCTTGCCGGCGTCGTACATGACCGCCGTGCCGTTCATGGCATCCGGGTCGGCGGCCCGGGTGCCGGCCGCGGTGGTGCTGCCGCTACCGGTGGTGCCGTACCAGTTCATCGCCTTGCTCGGGCCGGCCTGCAGCACCCGTCCACCCGACCAGCCGAAGAGCCAGGCGTGGTTGTCGGCGCGGTAGACGCCCTTGCGGTCGGCGGTGATCATCGGCGCGACCAGCGCGTTGGACAGCCTCGACCAGCCGCCGGTGGACGACCAGACCTCGCCGTTCTTGCCGCCCGTGCCGCCGCTCCAGGAACCGCCGACGGCGAAGACCCGGCCGTCGGAGAGCGTGGTGGTGGAGTGGTACCCCCGCTGGATCGTCATCGCCGGCCCGGTGCTCCAGGCGTCGGTGCCGGCGGTGTAGAAGGTCGTCTTGCCGGCATCGTCGCCACCGGTGACCATGACCCGGGCGTCCGGCGTCATGGAGATGCCCGGGCAGAACATGTCGTGCCCGGTGTTGGTGACGATCCGCTGGGTCACCCCGTTCGTGGACGGGGTGTACATCGCCGTGTAGGTCTGGCCGTTGCCGCCGAAGTTGTTGGCCCGGTAGGACGACCAGGTGACCACCTTGCCGTTCGGCAGCATGGCCGCCGCCCCCGGCACGATCGGGAAGGTGACCGGCGCGCCCCACTTGCCCGAGGAGGACGGCGTGGTGGTGGTGCCGGAACCGTGAATGTTGATCTCGGCTGCGTTGGTCCCGCCAGCGCGCGGGCCCGCCTCGGTGACCGCGGTGAGGCGCACGTACCGACCGGACACGCCGGTGAAGGTGACGGTCTTGACGACGTTGGTGTCCGCCCAGGTGCCGGTGCTCGCCGAAGTCCAACTGGTGCCGTTGGCGCTGACCTCGATGCGGTACTGGCCGATGTTGCCGGTGAGCCTGCCGTCCTGACGCGGCAGGTAGCTCAGGCCGGTGACCGTCTTGGTGGCCTTCATGTCGATGGTGATGTCGTTCGGCGGCACGTCGCGGTCCGACGACCACCGGGTGTGCCAGAACGTGGAATTGTTGCCGTCCAGCGCGTTGCTCGGCGGGGTGTTCTCGTTGACGGTCTCGTAACTGCTGGCCGTCGCCGTCCACCCGGTACGGGGCAGCGCCGGGTCGGCGGCCGCCAGCACGTTGATCTCGGCGGCGGCGACCGCCTGTTTCCCGCCCTTGGAGTCGGTCAACACGGTCAGCCGCATGAACCGGGCCTGCCGCGGCGCGAACGTGACGGTCTTGAGGACCTCGTCGTCGGCGAACATGCCGGTGGCCACCGGCTCGCTCCAGGTGGCGCCGTCGTCGCCGAGCTCGATGACGAACTCGCCGATGTTGCTCTCGTCGGGGTTGCCGTTGCCGTTGTTGCTGTTCTTCTTGCCGCGCGGGAGGTAGGTCAGGCCGGCCACTGGAACGTCGGCGGCCATGTCGATGACGAACGTGTGCGGCAGTTCCTTCTTCGCCGGCTTCGAGTGCGAGCTGTTCCAGACGGTGTCGGGGTCGCCGTCGAACGCGGCGGCCACCTGGCCCTCGCCCTGCACCTTCCAGCCGGCCCGGTTCACCGGGATGGCTTCGGCCACCGCGGCCGGGATGAGCTCCGGAACGTACGGCGAGTGCACGTGCGGAACGGCCGCGTCGGGCGCGGTCCCCCGGGCCTGGTCCACCCCCCGGGCCTGGTCCACGCCGACGCCCACCCCGAGCAGGAGCATCAGGATGGTGGGCGGCACGAGCGTTCGCCACCGGCCGAATCGTCGGTCAGCCGGCCGATCTGGCGGTTGAGCCAGAGGTTCCGGACGTTCTCCGTTCAGAGATAGCCTCATCGTTTCCTCCCGAACCCCAAGAAGCGCAACCCAGGCCGGCGAGAACGCGCAGCCGTTTCCGTGCCCCTGGGGACCGGACGGCCACCTGTCCGCGGCGGGCCTTTGTCGCGCCAGCATTTCCGGTACCCGGCAACCGGCAACAGTACGACCGGCCTCCCCGATGAGGACGCGGTCAATTGATCCATCCGCACTGGACCAGGCCCAGTCCGGATGATGATGAATATCTATACTCATTGCGACGACACGGGCTCGTGGTAAATCGTCTGGCGCGGCGATAGTCGGCACATCGCCCGTACGGTTGGGAAACCACGGCCGACGAGAGGAACCCGACCGTCCAGTTAGGGGGGTTCCAACGGCCGACGGACCGCCCCCGGCCACGACACTGATTAGCCATTCACCGAACCCGCCGGCGCCCGGCGGCGCGTTGTCGCCGGACCGCTTCGGATGTCGACTCAATGGGCATCGACGCATTGCTACATCCCTGTTAACGTCGGCGCACTGCCGTAGCGAGTACGGGGCTCGCCAGAGCCGAGGAGCCGTTATGTGGTCACAGTGCACATCCCTGACGAGGCGACTGGCGACTGTAGCGCTGGCGGTCGCGGTGGGCGCCACGGCGCTGCCCGTGCCGGCCAGCGCCGCACCGAGCACCGAGCGGATCAGCGTGGACCGCGCTGGTCGGCCGGGTGACGCGCCCAGCAACAGTGCGGCGGTCAGCGCCACCGGCCGCTTCGTCACCTTCGCCTCGTCGGCGGCGAACCTGGTCCCCGGCGACACCAACGGGTACACCGACATCTTCCTGCGCGACCGGGTCACGGGCACCATCGAGCGGGTCAGCGTGGGTTCCGCCGGCGTGCAGGCCGACGGTGGCTCCGTCGGGCCCGCCAGGGTCAGCCCCGACGGCCGCTTCGTCAGCTTCGCCTCGTCCGCGACGAACCTGGCCCCCGGCGCCACCGGCGACACGTTCCACGTCTATCTGCGGGACCGGGCGTCGAACACCACCCGCCGGGTGAGTGTCGCCAGCGGCGGGGTCGTGGGCAATGCCAACAGCTTCAACGCCGCCGTTTCGGCAAACGGCCGGTTCGTCGCCTTCGGTTCGCACGCCACCAACCTGGTCGCCGGCGACACCAACGGCCGGCAGGACATCTTCGTCCGCGACGTCAGGCACGGGACCACCCAGCGGGTCAGCGTCGCCGGGGGTGGTCGGATCCAGGGTGACGGCGAGAGCAGCTTCCCGATGATCAGCAGCAACGGGCGGTACGTCGGCTTCCTGTCGGCCGCGACGAACCTGGGACCGGTCAGCACGTCCGGAGTCACCAACGCGTACGTCAAGGACCTGGGCACCGGGTCGGTGGACCTGGTCAGCGTGCCGGCCGCCGGCGGGACGTTCGAGCGCGGCACGGCGGACATGTCGATGAGCGGGGACGGTCGGCTGGTCGCCTTCGTGAGCAACGAGCTGGGTCGGTACGGTGCCCAGGTCTACGTTCGTGATCGGAGCGCCGGGACGACCATCCTGGCCAGCCGGGCCTTCACCGGCGGCTTGAGCGACGGGACCTTCAGCCGGGTGTCGATCAGCGCCAACGGGCGGTACGTCGCGTTCGAGAGCGGCGCATCCGACCTCGTCCCGGGCAGCCCACGCTCCACCCTGGTCTACGTCCGCGACCTGCAGACCGCGACGACCGCGATCGGCGGCGTCACCAGTTCGGGCCGGTACATCGACGCGGCACAGTGGGAACCGGCCATGAGCAACGCCGGTGTCGCGTTCTACACCTTCGCGTCGGACGTCGCGCCCGGCGGCGACGACCGGCACCCGTACCAGGTCTACTTCCGGCAGTTCTGACCGCCGTGCCGGCGAGCCTGCCGCCCGATGCGGCAGGCTCGCCCGGGGCTGACCGGGCTGACCGGGCTGACCGGGCTGGCCCGGTGCGGCCCCGGACGTTAATGTCAGCAACCCTGCGCATATCGGATGAAGACCGCGTATCTTGGATACCGACGTACCCGGGTTCGTCCCGGCTGACCGGGACAGTAGTGGTGGAGCACCACCGCCGATGACGGGGTGGTTTCAGTGATGCACGGGTGTGGCGCCTGTGGCCGGTCGGGCCAGTGGACGCTGACGGCGACCGTTCCGGATTCGTCCTGCGTCGAGGGCCGCCGCATGCTGCGAGTCTGCTCGCCCGCGCACCTGGCGGACCTGCACCGAATCTACGCCGCCCGACCCTGGTCGATAGAGGAAACCTGGATGGCCCGGATCAGGCTCACCACCCACGGCGCCGATCGGCCGTTGAGCTCCGAGGAACTCGCCGCCGAGGCGGGACTGCGTCTTGACGAGGTGAACCAGGCGTTCGACTGGTACCGCCGACGGGTCGGGCAGCGACTGCGGGAAATGGTCGCGCTCGCCGCCGTCCAGCGGCGCCAACGTCCGCACAAGCGCGGGCCGGCGGCACCGCCGACCCGCTGCCTCGCCGCCCGGTAGCAGCAACCGGCTGCCCGGCGACCGCCGCGTACGACCGCCGCCGGCGCGGGCGGCCCGGCGCCGGTACCACCGCCACCGGCACCGGCACCGGCAAGGGTTCGGTCTCGACAGCCCTCGTGACATATCGATGAAGTACGGTATGTTCACCTACGGTCGGAGCGCTGGGCGGCTCATCCGAAAGCCGACCGGATGCACAGCCTGAGCCCAGCGACAGTACAGCGTCGCCCAAGCGTGCCGGCCCAATGTGGCGGCATGGGTTTCCGCGACCGCCTCGGCGCGCACTGGGTGGCCACGGTCCGGGCAGATGGTGCACAGAAATCGTCATGGCGGCTGGACAGGAATGGGTGAGCATGAGCGACAGGCATGAGATGTCCGCGGAGGCCCGGCCGTGCGCGAGCCGGCGGGCGATTCTGATCGCGGCGGGCGGCATCGGGATGACCGGGGTCCTGGCCGCCTGCGGCAACGACGCTCCGGCCACCACCGGTCCGGTGGCCGGGCCGCAGTCTCAGGGTGCGCCGACGCCGGGCAGCACTGCGGGTGCCGCCCCGGCGGGGCCGCTGGCCACCACCACCGACATCCCCGTCGGCGGCGGCAAGGTGGTCAACGGGATCCTGGTCGTGCAGCCGTCAGCCGGCACCTTCAAAGCGTACAGCGCGGCCTGCCCGCACCAGGGCGTGCAGCTCATCGCGCCCAAGGACGGGGTGTCCCGCTGCCCGGCGCACAACTCCACGTTCGCCATCGCCGATGGCGCGGTGCTCGATGGTCCCGCCACCCGTGGCCTCGTCGAGGTCACGGTCAGCGTTGAGGGTACGAACATCGTGCAGGCCTGATCCACGCGGCGGGTCGGCGGCCGGCTACCCGGTCGGCCGCCGACCCGGCGAGACCTTCACCACCCCCGCTGAGCCCACGCCGAGTCCTACCCGACAGGGCCCCGCCGGGCGCTAGTCCCACTTCCGCCGTCGCCCGCGCCGGCGCTCTCCCCGTCCGCGCCGGCGGCGCCGACGGTGGGGTCGAGCCGGTCGAGGACGCGGGTGGCGATCCGGTCCAGGGTGTCGACCGCTTCGGGTTCGAGGGCGTCGAAGAAAAGGCGCCGCACGGTGGCGACGTGGCCAGGGGCGGCGGCGGTGATCGCCTGCCGCCCGGCGGCGGTGAGCCGCACGTAGGCACCCCGGCCGTCGTCGCCGCACTCTTCCCGGCGGATCAGGCCACGGCGTTGCATCCGGCTCAGGTGGTGCGACAGGCGACTCTGTTCCCAGTCGAGCTCCCGCTGCAACGCGAAGGGGCGCAGCCGGCCGCCCGGCGCGTCGGTGAGGTGGACCAGGACGTCGTAGTCGGCCAGCGACAGGCCCGAGCCCGCCTGCAGCTGCCGGTTCAGCTCGGCCGACAGGCGGCTCTGCATACGCAGGTACGCCCGCCAGGCGCGCTGCTGGTCGTCGTCGAGCCAGCGGGTACCGCTCATGGCACCAGCCTAGCGCTGGTCGATGACAAGTCATCTTCCTCGACGTGGAATACATGATGCGTCATCCAGGTTGAGCCGGGTACATGACACATCATCTTCCTGACCTGAGGGGTACAACGATGACCACCACGTCCGTCGGCACCAACCTCGCGGCGCTCACCGGCACCTACACCATCGACCCGAGCCACTCGCAGATCGGCTTCGTGGCCCGCCACGCGATGGTGACCAAGGTCCGGGGCGCGTTCAACGAGTTCACCGGCACCGCCGTGTTCGACGCCGCCGACCCGGCCGCGACCGCGGTGACGGTCACGATCCAGGCCGCCAGCATCGACACCCGCAACGCCCAGCGCGACGAGCACCTGCGCAGCAACGACTTCCTGGCCATGCAGGAGTTCCCGGAGATCACCTTCGTCTCCACCGCGTTCCACGAGACCGGCGAGGCGAGCTTCGACCTCACCGGCGACCTGACCGTCAAGGGCGTCGCGAAATCGGTCACCATCCCGTTCCGCTACGAGGGCGCGGCGAGCGACCCGTTCGGCAACCTGCGGGTGGGCTTCGAGGGCTCGGTCGAGATCAACCGCAGGGATTACGGCGTGACCTGGAACGCCGCCCTGGAGACCGGTGGTTTCCTGGTCAGCGACAAGATCGTGCTGGAGTTCGAGATCTCCGCCATCAAGAACGCGTGACCCACCGGCCACGCTGCCCGCGACGTGGGCGGCGTGGCCACCCGAGCGATCTTCACCTTCGCCGCACCCCCATCGAAGGGCACCGCTGATGAGCAGACTGCTGACCCCGCGGGTGGACGTCCACCGCGCGGACGACCGCTCCACGACCAGCATCTCGTGGCTGGATTCCAAGCACTCGTTCTCGTTCGGTGGTCACCACGACGCCGCCAACACCCACCACGGGCTGCTGCTGGTCAACAACGACGACACCGTACGGGCCGGCAGCGGGTTCGAGACCCACCCGCACCGCGACATGGAGATCGTCACCTGGGTGCTGCAGGGCTCGCTGGTGCACCAGGACTCCACCGGCCACTCCGGAGTCATCTATCCCGGGCTCGCCCAGCGGATGAGTGCCGGCGCCGGCATCCTGCACTCCGAGAAGAACGACTCCTGGCGGCTGCAGGGCGAGCAGCACACCGACCCCGTCCACTTCGTGCAGATGTGGGTCGTGCCCGACGAGGGCGGCATCGAGCCCGGCTACGAGCAGCTCGAGATCGACGACGAGCTCCTTCGCGGCGGCCTCGTGCCCGTCGCCTCCGGCATGGACAAGCACGCCGGTGCCGCCGCCATCCGCATCAAGAACCGCTACGCCGCCCTGCACGCTGCCCGCCTGACGCCTACGGACACCGTCGT
>DASVVF010000292.1:0-1544 GCA_036386695.1 Catenuloplanes sp.
GCGTCATGGGCGACAGGACCGGCTGCTCTGCCGCCGTGGCCGCAACCGACACCCATTCCATTTCGTCGAGTCCGCATAGCATGGGTTTGCGCCCTTTGGCGGTGCTCTGGTGCGGCTGAGGTGGACCTGTGGCGGGGCTGAGGCGCCGCATTCGCGAAGGCGGCCCGGCGCTGCGCCGGGCGTGACCGCGCCGGCTTCGGCCGAACCGCGTCGGCCGGCAAGCCCTGACCGTTATGGTGCGTTTGATGCGATGGTGCCGCACCGCCCGGCGCCCCCGGCGGGTGACCACGAGCGCGGGGCGGGGAGCGGGCGCGTGAGCCAGGAGCCGGACGGCCACCCCGTAGCCGGGCATGGCCACAGCCACGGGCACGGCCACGGCGCCGTGCCGGCGGCCTCCAGGCGGACCCGCCGGCTGGTCGCCGCGGTGCTGGTGCCGGCCGCAGTCGCGACCCTGGT
This sequence comes from Catenuloplanes sp., assembly GCA_036386695.1. Classification (GTDB taxonomy): domain Bacteria; phylum Actinomycetota; class Actinomycetes; order Mycobacteriales; family Micromonosporaceae; genus DASVVF01. The sequence goes on from DASVVF010000292.1 coordinate 457, forward strand.
GGCCCTGGTGCTGCTGTGGCCGGGCGCCGTGGCGCGGCTGCCCGACAACACCGCCGGGCAGGGTGGCCAGCGGGTCTTCGGCGTGGTCACCTCGGTGGTCGAGCAGGTCTGCCCACCGCCGGCGGACGGCGCCGCCCAGGGCCCGACCGGTTGGGCACGACGGTGCGGCGCCGGCACCGTGATGATCATGGAGGGGCCGCGGCCCGGCGAGGAGGCCGAGGTCGACCTGCCGCAGGGACCCGGAGCGCCGCGCCTGCGCGTCGGCGACCAAGTGGTGCTGCTGTACTTCGCCGAGGCGGCGCCCGGCGGCCGGGCGTACGCGGTCATCGGCCATCAGCGGGGAACGCCGATGGTGTGGATGCTGGCGCTCGCGGTGGCGGTCGTCATCGCCTTCGGTCGCTGGCGCGGCGTCAGCTCGTTGGCCGGGCTCGCGGTCAGCTTCGCGGTGCTCCTGCTGTTCGTGATCCCGGCGATCCTGAACGGCTCCCCGCCGCTGCTGGTGGCCGTGGTGGGCGCCGCCGCCATCATGTTCGTCGCGTTGTACCTCACCCACGGCGTCACCGCGCACACCTCGGTGGCGGTGCTCGGCACCCTGGCCAGCCTGGTGCTGACCGGGGTGCTCGGCGCCGCGTTCACGTCGCTGACGAACCTGACCGGGGTCGGCGGCGAGGACAGCTCACACCTGGCGACGCTGCAGGTGAACGTCGACCTGCGCGGTCTGCTCCTGGCCGGCATCGTGATCGGCTCACTCGGCGTGCTCGACGACGTCACGGTCACCCAGGCGGTGACGGTCGCCGAGATGTCGGGCAGCACGTCGCTGTCCCGGCTCCAGCTCTACCGGGCGGCCACCCGGGTCGGACGCGCACACGTCGCGTCGGCGGTCAACACGATCGTGTTGGCGTACGCCGGGGCGTCATTGCCGCTACTGCTGGTCATCACCGCCGGAAACCGGGGCGTTACCGAGCTGCTGACCAGCGAGTTCCTCGCCCAGGAGATCCTTCGCTGCGCGGTGGGCACGATCGGGCTGGTGGCCTCGGTGCCGATCACCACGGCCCTCGCGGTCCTGGTCGCCCAGCCGCGTCCGCCGA
>DASVVF010000293.1:0-12145 GCA_036386695.1 Catenuloplanes sp.
GTGACCGGCGGCGACCGCTGGCCGCGCGGCGTGCCCGGCCTCTGCTACGGCGGGGACTACAACCCCGAGCAATGGCCCGAGCGGGTCTGGGCGCAGGATGTCGACCTGATGCGCCGCGCCGGGGTCAACCTGGTGACCGTCGGCGTCTTCGCCTGGTCGTGGCTGGAACCGCGGGAGGGGCGGTACACCTTCGACTGGCTGGACCGGGTCCTGGACCGGCTGCACGCCGGCGGCGTGCGGGTCGCCCTCGCCACCCCGACGGCCTCCCCGCCGCCGTGGTTCTCGCTGGCCCATCCGGGCGGGTTGCCGGTCACGGCCGACGGGGTGCGGCTCTGGCACGGCAGCCGGGACACCTACTGCGTGAGCGCCCCGGCCTACCGGGCCGCGGCGTTGCGGATCGCCACCGCCCTGGCCGGGCGCTACCGCGAGCACCCCGCGCTGGCGCTGTGGCACGTGCACAACGAGTACGGCACGATGTGCCACTGCGAGCACGTGGCGCAGGCGTTCCGGCGTTGGCTGCGGCAGCGGTACGGCACCCTGGACGCCCTCAACGACGCCTGGGTCACCGCGGTGTGGGGTCAGCGGTACTCCGGATGGGAGCAACTCCGGCCGCCGGTCGCGACGCGGTACCTGGCCAACCCGGGTCACCTGCTCGACTTCCGTCGATTCAGCTCCGATGAGCTACTGGCCGCGTACACCGAGCAACGTGATGTGTTGCGCGCCGCGACCCCCGACGTGCCGGTCACCACCAACTACGTGTTGGGTGGCTGGGTACCGGTCGACCACGCCCGATGGTCCTGCGAAGTGGACCTGGTCGCCATCGACCACTACCCGGGCGACCCGGGCCCCGCGGCGGAGCACGAGACCGCGTTCGCCGCCGACCTGGCCCGCGGCTGGGCCGCCCGGGCCGCCGGGCCCGCGGGTTCGGGCGGGCCGGCGTGGTTGCTGATGGAGAGCGCGGCCAGTCAGGTCCACACCGGCGACCGGTCGCACACCAAGGAACCGGGCCGGATGGCGCGGCACAGCATCGCCCACGTGGCCCGCGGCTCGCGCGGCGCGATGTTCTTCCAGTGGCGGGCCTCGCGCGGCGGCCCGGAGCAGTACCACAGCGCGCTGGTGCCGCATGCCGGACCGGACAGCCGGGTCTACCGGGAGGCCGTGGAACTCGGGGCGCTGCTGAGCCGGCTGGCCGAGGTGGACGCCGGCACCGTGCGGGCCCGGGTGGCGGTGGCCTTCGACGCCCCGTCCTGGTGGGCGCTGCAGGCGGCGCGTCTGCCCAGCGACCACCTGGACTACCTCGACGCCGTGCGGGGGGCGCACCGGGCGCTGTGGCGGCGCGGCGTCACCACCGACGTGGTGAGCGACCTGGGTGACCTGCGGGGGTACGCGATGGTGGTGCTACCCGCCCGGTACCTGATCTCCGACGCCGAGGCCGCCGCGCTGCGCGATTACCTGGCCGGCGGCGGTCACCTGGTGGCCACGTACCTCAGCGGCGTCGCCGACGGGTACGGCCGGGTCCGCGTCGGCGGGTATCCCGGGGCCCTGCGGGACCTGCTGGGGGTGCGGGTGGAAGAGTTCCACCCGCTGGCCGCCGACGCCACCGTGGAGCTGTCGGCCGGTGGCACCGGCACGGTGTGGGCCGAGACGGTGCACCTGGTCGGCGCCGAGCCGGTGGTGAGCTACGTCGGCGGGGTGCTCGACGGCCGGCCCGCCGTGACCCGCCACGCCTACGGCCGTGGCGTGGCCTGGTACGTCTCGACCCGGCTGGGCGGGGACGCCGCCGCGGACCTGCTGGCCGGGGCCGCCGCGGCCGCGGGCGTCGGTCCGGTCCGGCCGGGGTCCCCGGCCGGCGTGGAGCTGGTCGAGCGCACCGGGCCCGGCGGTAGCTGGCTGTTCGCGCTCAACCACACCGACCGCTCGTGCCACGTGCCGGCCGACGGGGTCGACCTGGTCAGCGGGGCGACGGTGACCGGCCGGTTGACGGTCGCGGCGGGCGGCGTCGCCGTGGTCCGCACGTCGGACCCGGGGCCGTCGGACCGGCCGCCCTCCACGTTCGACACCGGGCATGGTTAGCTGGTCCCTCCACTGCGGACCGCCGCGATGAGGGGGTTACGCAGACGTACAGGGAAATAACCGACGTAGTTTGCAGGTTCCCGGTCGAAGCGTCTCGTTTTCGGCGGGCGGACACCATAGGATCGACCGCGTCCTGATGGCCGCGGATGTGTCGGTGATCACCGCTGGGTGACCGCCGTGAATGTGGGGGACGGGTGGACAGTGGCGAACCCGAGTGGTTGGCTCTGGAACGCAACGACACCGACGGCGCCGGACGACTGACCCGTCCGTACGTGCTGCCGGAGGCCGAGGATCCGCGGTCCGCGGCCCGCCTGGCCTGGTGGCGGACGGAGCAGGAGCAGGACGGCCGGGTGCCGGAGCACGGCTACGACAGCCGCGGACTGGTTCCGGTGCAACGTTCCGGCCGCCACGACTCGCTGCCGTTGATCGAGCCGCCGCCGGCCCCGCCGCCGCAGCGCTCCGGCCGGTACGCCCGAACCCGGGACCACTTCCGGGGTCCGGTCGTGCCGCACGACCCCCGCCTGGCGCGTCGGGGACACCGCCCGCCCGCCCTGGCCGTCGCGCTGACCTGGCTCGACGACCACCGCTACGAGGCCGCCGTGGTCGTCGGTCTGATCGTCGCGCTCAGCGTGGTCGGTGTGGTCGTCAACAACGCCCTGCAGAGCCCCGCGCCGGTCGCCAGTGAGGACGGTCGAAGTCGGGACTCGTCCATCCCGTACACCGACGTGAGCGCCGACCAGGCCGGTACCGGGCTGGCCCCGCCGCTTCCGTCGCCGCCCCCGCCACTGCTGCCGCCCGGGCCCGCGCCGGCACCGGCCGGCGGCCCGGGCGCGGCTTCCACCCCGCCGCGACCCAGCGCGGGTGCCACCACCACCGCCGGCGCCGGGCCGGCCAAGCCGCGTCCGCCGGCCGGCGGTGCGCCGACCCCGGCGCGGCCACCCGCCGTGGCGCAGCCGCCACCCCCACCGCCACCGCCGGCCAAGGGCAGCCGCGACGCATACGGCGTCATCCAGGCCGAGAGCTACGACGCCCAGCACGACACCGAGATGGAACGCGCCGAGGATCGGGGCGGTGGGCGGTTGGTCGGCTTCATCGCCAACGGCGACTGGCTGCGTTACCAGGGGGTGGACTTCGGTTCCTCGCCGGCCACCCGGGTGCAGTTCCGCATCGCCTCCGGTGCGCCGGACGGCTTCCGCGGCCGGGTCGAGGTGCGCCTGGACAGCCGCGGCAACAGCCCGATCGGCAGTTTCACGATGGGCAGCACCGGCGGCTGGCAGACCTGGCGCACGGTGAGCGCCGACATCGCCCGGGTCACCGGGGTGCACACGGTCTACGTGACCTTCACCGCCGACCACCCGGTGGAGTACGGCAACATCAACTGGTTCAGCTTCACCCGCTGAGCGGGGCCACCCGGCTGAGCCGGACACCGGGCCGGCCCACCGGCCGGGCCGGACGCGGCAGCGGGCCGTGACGGAGATCCGTCACGGCCCACCGAAGGCGCCGATGTCGCAGGGCGCCGGTGCTTTAAGGCGCTTTAAGGCGTCAGTGCTTGAAGGCGTCCTTGATTTTCTCGCCGGCCTGCTTGATGTTGGCGCCGGCCTGGTCGGTCTTGCCCTCGGCTTCGAGCCGCTCGTCGTCGGTGGCCTTGCCGGCACCTTCCTTGAGCTTGCCGGCCGCATCCTGCGACGCGTTGTCGATCTTGTCTTCGATACCCATCGGGACCTCCACGTCGTCGTGTCGGGAACAACAAGGACGTACCCGTCATCACGGTGGGGCAACCACCAACCGGCCGGCGGATCTGACCGGGCCCTGCGGACCACCTGGTCCGTTGGCCTTCCCGGGTCGTTCTGTCCGCTTCGGCGTCGGCCGTCCCGCCGGGTGGGCGGTGCGGACGCCAGCCGGAGCGGCCAGCGGCGCGTCGTCGCCCATCGCACTCAGCCGCTCCAGCCGAGCAGGTCGGAGATCTGGTCGGCCAGACTCATCGGATCGAAGGGCTTGGCGATGACGCCGAACACCCCGGGCAGCCCGGCGAACCGCTCGCGTTCGGTGGGCTGCACCTTGGCGGTGAGCATGATGACCGGGATGTGTCGGGTGGCCTGGTCGGCCTGTAGTCGTTCGACCGTGCCGGGGCCGTCCAGGCCCGGCATCATCACATCCATCAGCACCGCCTCGGGTTGGTCGATGGCGGCGCGGCTGAGCGCCTCACCGCCGGACGAGGCGGTCGACACCTCCCAGCCACCGATGACGTCCAGTGTCACGGTGGCGATCTCGCGGATGGAGTCGTCGTCGTCCACGACCAGGATGCGGCGTCGGGTCATCAGGGTCCCTTCCGTCGGTTCCGAGCGGTCACCTGGGCGACCCGACGGTGGTCGGCGCGTCGGGGGAGCTGATCACGCGGTCCATCAACGCGACCACCCGGCGTTCCACCTCTTCCGGCGCGATGCGCGACTTGGTGAGGAACTGGGTACGCCCCAGCTGGAGCCGGGGTCGGTCGGTGGCGGTCACGTCGGCGGCGCTGTACACCACGATCGGGACCGCGGCCAGGGCGGCGTCGTGGCGCCAGGCGTCGACCAGGCCGAACCCGTCGCCGTCGGGCAGGCCCAGATCCAACACGATCACATCGGGGCGGGTGTGCCGGGTGCTGGCGATGGCGTCCGCCTCGGTGGCCGCCCGGTCGACCTGCACGCCGTGGCGCCCGAGCATCGCGGTGAGCACCGCGGCGAGGTCGTCGTCGTCCTCGACAACGAGGACCCGCGGACTCTGGGACAGCGCCACGGCGTGCAGGACCGCGTTCGAGATGGATTGCTCGTCGGATGGCTTGGTGACCCAGTCGGTGACCGAGCGGGCCAGCTCGGGGTCCTCAGCCGGGGAGTCCACCGACAGCACCACCACGGGAATGCCCGCGGTGGCGGGGTTGCCGTTCAGCTGCCCCACCAGGTCCCGACCTGTCATCCCGGGCATCCTGAGGTCGACCAGCAGCGCGGCCGGCCGGTCGTTGATCGCCACCTGCAGGGCCTGACTCGCCTCCCGGACGGTGACGACCCGCAACCCGTTGCGCTGCAACACCTCGGCCAGCATCGCCAGCACGCTGCTGTCGTCGTCCACCACGAGCACCACGGGTTTCCCGGTCGCCGCATCGGTCACCCCGGTGGGCTCACGCCGGTCGTCGGTGACCGACGGCAGGGTGAACTGGAACTGCGATCCGTCGCCCGGCCCGGCGTGCACCCAGATCCGACCGCCGTGCCGTTCCACGATGGTGCGGCAGATGGCCAGGCCCAGACCGGTGCCGCCCTTGTCCCGGGCGTCGGACGAGTCGACCTGCTGGAAGCGGCCGAAGATGGACTCCCGTTTGTCCGCCGGCACCCCCCGGCCCTCGTCGGCCACGCTGAATTCCACCAGCGCTGTCCCGGGGCGGGTGGAGACGGTGACCGTGCCACCGCGCGGGGAGAACTTGATGGCGTTGCCGACCAGGTTGGTCAGGGTCTGGATGACCCGGTCGCTGTCGGCGTGGACCCGGCCGGGCGTGGGGCCGGTCCGCAGCGTGACGGCGGCGTCGTCGGCGACCGGGCCGAGCACCGCGACCGTCTCGGCGATCAGGTCGGCCGCCTGATGCTCGGCGAGTTCCAGCGGCACCGCGCCGGAGGAGATCCGTTCCAGGTCCAGAATGTCGTTGATCAGGCGGGTCAGTCGCTCGCTGCTCTGCAGGGCGATGGACACCATCCGGCCGGCCGCTTCCGGGAGCTCGCCCAGCTTTCCGGAGGACACCAGGCCGAGCGACCCGCGGATCGACGTCAGCGGGGTGCGCAGTTCGTGCGAGACGACGGAGATGAACTCGTTCTTCATCCGCTCCACCGCACGGCGTTCGGTGATGTCCCGGAAGGCGGTGACCGCACCGGTGATCCGCCCGGAGTCGTCGACGATCGGGCTGGTTGTCGACTCCAACACGAACGTCGTGCCGTCCGCCCGGCGGTAGATGGCCTCCAGGTCACGGATCACTTCGCCGGTGGACAGCGCCCGCACCAGTTTGCACCGCTCGGCGTCGCGCGGCGTCACCTGGTCCTGCCCGTGCACGTGGAAGCAGTCGTGCGCGGACTGGCCGAGCAACGCTTCCTCGGGGTGGCCGAGCAGCTCGGCCGCGGCCGGGTTCACGAACTGGATCCGACTGTGCAGGTCCACGCCGTACAGTCCGTCGGCGACCGACAGGACGATCCGCTCGCTGCGCTGCGACAACTGGCGCAGCTCCTCGGTGCGTTCCGCCACGGTGGCCTCGAGGTCGCGACGCAGTCGGCCGTTCTCCGCGGCCAGCAGGATCTGCCGAACGCCGAACAGGACCAGCGCCAACACCCCCGGCAACACCACCTCCAGCCGGCGGTAGGGGTTGGGATTGACCGCCGTGACCACCACCAGGGTCACCAGTGCCCCGTAGACGACGATCCCGCTGAGCACCGGCGCCGGGGTGTTCGCCACCCGGGCCGGGACCGGCCGGGTCGCCGCCGGCGCGACGGCCGCCAGAGCGAGGAGCAGATAACCCGTGATCCAACCCAGGTCGAGCAGGCTGCCGATGGTGAACGTGCCCTGCGCGCCCTGATAGGCGTACGTGCTGTCGGAAACCGTGTAGACCAGGTACGCCACCCCGACCAGGGCCAGCGGCAGCCGGTGACCGACCGGTGCCTGGCTGAGCAGCAGGAGCGCCAGGGTCGCGAGCACGATGTCGCCGACCGGTGGAATGATCAGCGCGGCCGCCGCCAGTGGACCGTCGACCGAGATGGCCAGAACGGTCTTGAGTACCAGGCCGCTGCTGGCGGCCAGCAGGGCGCTGGTGATGATCAGCGCGTCCAGGATCGCCCGGGTGCGCTCCGGGCCGACCCGGCGGCCCATCGGGAAGGTCAGCAGGCCGGCGGCACCGAAGCAGATGGCCAGGGCGTACCAGATGTCCGCCTCGGTCGGGAACGGCTGCACCGCGGCGATGTTCTGGTAGTAGAACCAGAAGCTGTTCCCCACCGCCCACGCGCCGGCGTTGCCGGCCAGCAGCGTCCAGGCCGCTCGCAGTCGCCCGGTCGAGCGGAGGGCGGCCCGGCTGGTGGTCACCACCGCCGCCAGGGAGCCCAGCACGAACGCCGCGTCGCTGACCACCCGTCGACCGGTGGAGTCCAGGCTGTCGGCGGTCAGTGCCAGTGCCACCGCCACCACGGCGAGCGCCACCAGCGCGGTCGCCGCCGCGAATAGTCGCCGCTCCCACCCGCCGGCCGGCTCGGTTGGGCGGACCCCTGGCCGTTCCCGCGCGGTCAGCTGCACGGCCTCATGCTAGTCACGCGGAGAACATGGGTCGTTACAACCAGCTACATTGCTTGGGAGTTCGGTGGGTCGCGCGCACCGTCGGTCGTGGTGGTGCCCCCGGTGGGATTCGAACCCACACTGTCGGAGGTTTGAGCTCCGTCTCTCTGCCGTTGGAGTACGGGGACCGGCGGGTGGGCAGAACGTGGTCACGCCCACCTGAGCGAGACACAGCGTACCCACTACGCTGGGGGCGGCGACACCCACGGGTCTGGTGTCGCGACCGAGAACGCTTTGGGGGTAGGGGTTCGTGGCCGACACGCAGGCGGGTACCGAGCGCAGGCGGGTGCTGATCGCCGAAGACGAAGCGCTCATCCGGCTGGACCTGGCCGAGATGCTCGTCGAGGAGGGCTACGACGTCGTGGGGGAGGCCGGCGACGGTGAGACCGCCGTCCGTCTGGCCGAGGAGCTGAAGCCGGATCTGGTCATCCTCGACATCAAGATGCCCATCATGGATGGGCTGGCCGCCGCCGAGCGGATCGCCGGCGGCCGGATCGCCCCGGTGGTCATCCTGACCGCCTTCAGCCAGCGCGACCTGGTGGAACGGGCCCGGGCAGCCGGCGCCATGGCGTACCTGGTCAAGCCGTTCCAGAAGAGCGATCTGGTGCCGGCCATCGAGATCGCGCTGTCGCGCTACTCGGAGATCTCCGCGCTGGAGTCCGAGGTCGCGGGGCTGACCGACCGCCTGGAGACCCGCAAGTCGGTCGAGCGCGCCAAGGGCACCCTGATGACGACGTACGGGATGACCGAGCCGCAGGCCTTCAAGTGGATCCAGCGCACCGCCATGGACCACCGGATGACCATGCGCGACGTCGCCGAGCGGATCCTGGCCGAGACCCCGGGCACCGCCGACCCGGCCGGGCCGGCCGTCTCCTGAGCGTTCGCCCCCGCCCGGGCGTGCGTGGCCATCGACCAACCGGGTCCGGCGCCTAGACTGTGGCCCATGGCTGCCCGGCGGTGGTGCGTCGCGGTGCTGGCCTGCCTCGGGGTGCTGCTGGCCGGTGCCTGCCGGGAGGCGCGCCCGACCCCGACCCCGACCCCGACCACGAGCACGACCACCGCGGCCGTCCGGCCGGCCTGGCTGGAGGTCACGCTCCCCACGCCCGCCGGCGCGCCGGGACGGGTCCAGCTGCGCGACGCGGTCGCCTGCGCCGGCCGGTGGTTCGTGGTGGGCGCGGTGGCCGGTCCGGCCGGGGAGACCCGACCGGCGGCGTGGACCAGCGGCGACACCAGGGTGTGGACGTCGTTGTCCTTCTCGGCGCACTCGCCGTACGGCCCGGAGAACACCCTGTACTCGGCGGCCTGCCGCGACGGCCGGCTGGCGGCGGTGGGCTCGCGCAGCGGCGGGGCACACGCCAACCCACGGGTGAGCACGTGGTGGCAACGCCCGGACGGGACCCTGGTGGAGGCGCATGCCCCGTTCGAGCGGTACGGCGGCCCGCAGGCGGTGAACGTGGCCCGGATGGTCGCCGGTCCGCCCGGCTGGCTGATCACCGGCAACCGGATGAGCGGGGCGGCGGTCTGGGTCTCGCCGGACGCGGTGACCTTCGACCTGGTGGAGCGGGAGCCGCGGCTGGCCAACGACCCCGCCGGGCAGACCTGGCTGTTCGACGCGGTGCCCACCGGGGATGGCTGGCTGGCCGCCGGCGGGTTGATCCCGCCCGGCCGCACCGACCGTGACCCGCTGCTGTGGACGTCGTCCGACGGACGGACCTGGACCCGGGTCCCGGTGCCCGGCACCGCGGAATACGAGGAGTTGCGCCGGGTGGTGACGATCGGCGCGACCGTGGTGGCCGTCGGTCCGCGCGGTGCCACGTTCGGGGCCTGGCGCGGCGGGGAAGCCGGCTGGACGGCGGTGGGCCGCTTCGGTCAGCTGGCCGGTGGGATCCCGTCGGTCCCCGGGTTGGTCGCGGTGCCCGGCGGTCTGCTGGCGGCGGTGGCGGACGGCACGACGCACACCCTGTGGCTCTCAGCGGACCTCGGCGCGAGCTGGCGTCCGGTGGCCGGGCCGGCCGCGCTGCCCGCCGGCACGGAGCAGATCGCCCGGGTGGCCGCCGACCGGGACACCACGCTGCTGTTCGCCGACGACGGTCGCTCCGCGCGGGTGTGGGTGACCGCGCGACTATGACGGCCGGGTTGCCGGCGGGCTTGGTGGTAACGACCGCCGGCGGGGTTTGGGGTGTTACAGCCCAGGAGGCTGGACGCTCGGCTTTGTAACGTTTTCGCACCCCTGCTGCGATGCACTTCCGGGATTTCTGCTTGCTCGGCTACGCTGCGCCATCACGAGCCGCAATGCAGGCGGCTGGTTCCACCGGGCCGGTCGGGACCCCGAATCTGGGGGTCGCGGCGTGCCTCGACTGGTCGCCTGCTCTTGGAGGAGGTCAGGTAGCCGTGAGGCTAAAGTTTGTACGAAAGTTCGGCGTCGGGTTCGCGGCAGTGGGACTTCTCGCCGCGGCCGGTTGCTCTGATACGGGTACCACCACGCCCAACGCTGGCGGCACCGCCGCGAAGTGTGGCGGCAAGATCGCGATTTTCGGTGCCTTCACCGGCCCGAACGCCGGCCTGGTGCTCCCGTCGCTCGACGGTGCGAAGCTGGCGGTCAAGCAGCACAACGCCGCCAACCCGAACTGCCAGGTCACCATGGAGCCGTTCGACACCCAGGGCAACGCCGACCAGGCGACCCCGATCGCGAACCAGGTCGCCGGCAAGCCCGAGTACACCTCCGTCATCGGCGGTCACTTCTCCGGTGAGAGCAAGGCCACGATGCCGATCTACGAGGCCGCCGGCCTGGTGATGGTCAGCCCGTCGGCGACGGCCACCGAGTTGACCACCCTGAACAACAAGGCGTTCCACCGGGTGGTGGGCAACGACGGCACCCAGGGTGGCGCCGCCACCACGTACTTCAAGACCGTGCTGAAGTCGCAGAAGGTCTACCTCGTCGACGACGGCAGCACCTACGGCGCCGGGATCATCGCCGAGGTGAAGAAGGGCCTCGGGCCGCTGGCCGTCGGGCAGGACAAGGTCCAGACCGACCAGACCAACTTCGACGCCACGATCTCCAAGATCAAGGCAGCCGGTGCGGACGCGGTCGCCTACGGCGGCTACACCAACGAGGCGGCCCCGCTGCTCAAGCAGATGCGGGCGGCCAACGTGACCGCCAAGTTCCTCGGCTTCGACGGTCTGTACGACCCGAAGTTCCCGGAGGGTGCCGGCAGCGGCGCCGACGGCGCCATCGTGACCTGCCCCTGCCTGCCGGCCACCGAGGCGGGCGGCACCTTCGCCGCCGACTTCCAGAAGGAGTACGGCAAGGCGCCCGGTTCCTACGGCGCCGAGGGCTACGACGGCGCCATGGTGCTGCTCGAGGGCTACAAGGCCGGCAAGTCGACCCGGGCCGACCTGATGGCCTGGGTGAAGGCCTACGACAAGCAGGGCGTGTCGAAGTACATCAAGTTCGACCCGACCGGCGACGTCGACAAGAGCAAGGTCGTCATCTGGTCGTACGAGGTCAAGGGCGGGCAGATCACCCCGCAGCAGAAGATCGCGCTCAGCTGAGCCTAATCACCGACACGCGGCCGGGGGGCGACCCCCGGCCGCGTGCGGTCCGGGGAGGGTGTCCGTGAACTTCGACGAACTATTCGGGCAGTTCGGCCAGCACACCGTGGACGGGTTGGCCAAGGGCTCGATCTACGCGCTGGTGGCGCTGGGTTACACCCTGGTGTACGGCGTCCTCAAACTGATCAACTTCGCCCACTCCGAGGTGTTCATGGTGGGCACCTTCGCGGTGCTGGGCACCTGGACCCTGCTCGGTGCCACCGACCTCCCGTCCACCGGCACGCTGATCCTGCTGTTGGCCGCCGGTCTGATCGGCGGCATGGTGGCCTCCGGCGCGACGGCGGTCGCGGTGGAGCGCATCGCCTACCGCCGGCTGCGCCGGATGAACGCACCCCCCCTGATCTTCCTCATCACCGCCATCGGCGTGTCCCTGGTGCTCTCCGAGATCTTCGGCATCTGGCAGGGCCGCCTGGTGGTCGGCATGCCGAACCTCGTCAAGCAGCAGGCGTTGTTCACGGTCGGCGACACCCAGATCACCAACGTGCAGTTCGCCACGGTGGCGGCGGCGCTGCTGATGATGGCCGGGCTCGACCAGTTCATCAACCGGACCCGCTACGGGCGTGGGGTGCGCGCGGTGGCCCAGAACCCGGACACCGCGGCTCTGATGGGGGTCAACAAGGACCGGGTGATCGTGCTGATCTTCCTGCTCGGCGGCCTGCTCGCCGGGGCGGCCGCGCTGCTGTACGCGGTCCGTTACGGCAACACCCGGTTCAACGTCGGCTTCGTGTTGGGGCTCAAGGCCTTCACCGCCGCAGTCCTGGGCGGTATCGGCAACCTGCGCGGTGCGCTGCTCGGCGGCCTGCTGCTGGGCGTCGTGGAGGTCTACGCCGCCACGCTGACCTCGTCGAACTGGGAGGACGTGGCGGCGTTCGTGGTGCTGGTCGTCGTGCTGTTGTTCCGGCCGACCGGCCTGCTCGGTGAGTCGCTGGGGAGGGCACGCGCATGAGCGAGTGCACCGAGCGCAGCGAGGGCCGCGAGGGCATGCGAAAGGACGGCACCGCATGAGTACCAGAGGGGACAACCTCCGCGACCAGTGGCACCGGCAGGGCCCGGCCGCCCGTTTCCGGCGGCTCAACCTTGGTGACCGCTGGCGGGCGCTGCCCACCTGGCAGCGGGCCGCCGGTTT
>DASVVF010000294.1:0-5057 GCA_036386695.1 Catenuloplanes sp.
GACAAGACTCCCCCGCAGGACATCGCCGCTGAGCAGTGCGTTCTCGGCGGGATGCTGCTCTCCAAGGACGCCATCGCCGACGTGGTGGAGATCCTCAAGACCGGGGACTTCTACCGCCCGGTGCACGCCACTGTCTTCGACGCCATCCTCACCCTGTACGGGCGCGGCGAACCGGCCGACCCGATCACCGTTTCGGCGGCGCTGTCCGACTCCGGGGACCTCGGCCGGATCGGCGGCGCGCCGTACCTGCACACGCTGATCGCCAGCGTGCCCACCGCGGCCAACGCCTCCTACTACGCCCGCATCGTCTCCGAGCGGGCCGTGCTGCGCCGGCTCGTCGAGGCGGGTACGCGCATCGTGCAGCTCGGCTACGGCTCGGCGGCCGGCGGTGGGCGGGACGTCGACGACATCGTCGACCTGGCCCAGCAGGCCGTCTACGACATCACCGAGCGTCGGGTCAGCGAGGACTTCGCTGTGCTGGCCGACATGTTGCAGCCCACCCTCGACGAGATCGAGGCCGTCGGCGCGCACGGCGGGATGATGACCGGGGTACCGACCGGCTTCTCCGATCTCGACCGGCTTCTCAACGGCCTGCACCCCGGGCAGTTGATCATCGTTGCCGGCCGACCCGGCCTGGGCAAGGCGCTGGCCCTGGACACCCCGGTCCCCACCCCGTCCGGCTGGACGACGATGGGCGCCATCCAGGCCGGTGACCTCGTCATCGGTGCGGACGGAAAGCCGGCCACCGTAACCCGGGCGTTCGAGGTCATGCACGACCGCCCGTGCTTCGAGGTGCGGTTCTGCGACGGGTCGACGATCACCGCCGACGCTGACCACCTCTGGGCGGTCACCGGTCGGGCCGGGGACGCCGCGGAGCGCCCCGTCGCCGTACCGGCCGTCCTGACCACCGCCGAGGTCGCTGCCGCCCTGCGGCATCCCACCGACGGCCGCCGCGATCTCGCCGTGCGGAACAGCCGCGCGTTGGATCTCCCGCACCGCGACGACCTGATCATTGCGCCGTACCCGATGGGGGTGTGGCTCGGGGCCGGCTGCGCGCCGGCGGGGCCGCTCACCGGCTCCGATCCCGAGCTGACCATGTTCCTCGAGGCGGACGGCTTCACGATCGGGCCGGGCGGCGCGAGCACGGCGTCGCGCGGGCTACGGTGCGCTCCAGGCCGGAGCCGGTACGGGTCCTTCGCCGGATCTCTGCGGGCCGCCGGGGTCGACGGGGAGGAGCACATCCCCTCCGGGTACCTGCGGGCCGCGGAGCCCCAACGCCGGGCCCTGCTCGCCGGCCTGCTCGACGCCGCGGGGACCGTGGGCGCCGGTGGGGACGTCGAGTTGCGTGCTACCTGCGAGGCGGTGGCCACCGGCGCCCACGAGCTGATCGTCGGCCTGGGTTACCGGTGCACCATCAGCCGTCGGGCGGTCAACGGGCGCGGCGTCGTGCCGTCCACAGCCTTCGTCGTGACCTTCAGCACGGTCGACGACGTGTTCCGGTTGGCGCGCAAGCGCCTGATCCACAAGGAGCGTCGGCAGGCCGTCGATGAGCGGCGTATCGCCGCCCGGGAGGTGGCCGACGTCCGCCGGGTGCCGAGTGTGCCGGTCCGCTGTATCACGGTCGACAACGCCGACCACCTGTACCTCGCCGGCCGGTCCATGATCCCGACGCACAACAGCACGGCCTCGATGGACTTCGCCCGGCACGCCGCGATCCGGCACAACTGCGCGAGCGCCATCTTCTCGCTGGAAATGAGCAAGATCGAGATCGTCATGCGGCTGCTGTCGGCCGAAGCCCGGGTGCCCCTGCACGTGCTGCGCTCCGGGCAGCTGTCGGACGATGACTGGACCAAGCTCGCCCGCCGGATGGGCGAGATCAGTGAGGCGCCGATCTTCGTCGACGACACCCCGAGCATGAACCTGATGGAGATCCGGGCCAAGGCGCGGCGGCTCAAGCAACGTCACGACCTCAAGTTGATCGTGGTGGACTATCTGCAGCTGATGACCTCTCCGAAACGGACCGAGAGCCGTCAGCAGGAGGTGGCCGACCTGTCGCGGGGGCTCAAGCTGCTGGCCAAGGAGGTCGAGTGCCCGGTCATCGCGGTGAGCCAGCTGAACCGTGGCCCCGAGCAGCGCACCGACAAGCGCCCCCAGCTGTCCGATCTGCGCGAGTCCGGCTGCCTGACCGCCTCGACGCGGGTCATCCGGGCGGACGACAACTCGGAGGTGACCCTGGGCGAGTTGATGGCTTCCGGTGCCCGTGACGTCCCGGTCTGGGCTCTCGACGAACGGCTGCGGTACACCCCCCGCACGCTCACCCATGCCTTTCCTAGCGGTCGCCGGCAGACGTATCGGCTCGGCCTCGCGTCCGGCAAACGTATCGAGGCGACCGCCAACCATCCGTTCCTGACCTTCGGGGGTTGGGTGCCGCTGGCGCGGCTGGCGATCGGGGACCGCCTCGGCACGCCCCGCCATATCCCTGGGCCCCTAGCCACCCGGTCCCGGGTGGAGCCGGAACTCGTCATGCTGGCGCACCTGCTGGGCGCCGGGTCCTTCGGCGCCGGCCAGCCGATCCGTTACGCCGGTGGCGACGAGGAGAATCGGTCGGCCGTCGCCTCGGCCGCCAAACACTTCGGGATCACGGCGGTCACCGACAACCATGCCGGGGCGGGCAGCAGCACCCTTCGCCTCCCGGACCCGCACCAGCCAGCTGGCGGGCCGGGCAACCCGGTCGCCGCGTGGTTGGACGGTTTCGGCCTGCTTGGTCGGCCCTCCCCCGACATGTTCGTACCCGGCGCCGTGTTCGGGCTTCCGAAGGACCAGGTGGCGCTGTTCCTGCGGCACCTGTGGGCCGCGGCCGGGTCGGTAGCCGTGGGTTCGGCGGACTGCGCGGGACGGGTGTGTTTCCGCGCCACCAGCCGGCGGTTGGTCGACGACATCTCCCGCCTGCTCCTGCGGTTCGGCGTTACGGCCAGCATCAGCACCGCCGGTTCGGAGCGGCAACCTGGGCAGTACACATTGGAGGTGTCGGATCGTGATGACCAGTTGCGTTTCCTCCGCGAAGTCGGTGTGCACGGCCAGCGGTCATCGGCCTGTGCCGACCTGATCGCACAACTCGAAGCAACGAGAACGAACACCGGCGTCGACGCCGTGCCGACCGAGGTATGGGGTCGGGTCCGGGAGATCCTGGTGGATTCCGACCACCCTCGGAAACCCCCGCCGGCCCGACCGGGTCTTGCCCGGATCGCGGCCGTCCTCGACACCGCGGACCTCGAACTCCACGCCACGAACGACATCTGCTGGGACGAGATCGTCTCCATTGAGGAACTCGGCGAGCAGGACGTGTACGACGCCACAGTGATGGGGACGCACAACTTCATCGCCAACGGCATCGCCACCCACAACTCCATCGAGCAGGATGCCGACGTGGTGATTCTGCTGCACCGCGACGACTACTACGACAAGGAGTCGCCGCGCGCCGGCGAGGCCGACTTCATCGTGGCCAAGCACCGTAACGGCCCCACCGACACCGTCACCGTGGCCGCGCAGCTGCACCTGTCGCGCTTCGTCGACATGGCCATCGTCTGAGCGCCGGCGGCGGGGTGACCGGCCGGCCGGGCTGACCCTGCGTGCCTGACCGGCCGGTCGGGCTTCCCCTGCGCGCGCCGGGCTAGTCGAACAACTCGTTGAGGAAGCTCTTCTGCCGCTTCTGCCGGTAGTGACCGTGGTAGCCGTGGTGGCCACTGCCGTACGCGGGAGCCGGCGGGTAACCGTGGGTGACCGGCGGTGGGGCGTGCGACGGGGCGCCGTAACCGGGCTGGTACCCCGGCTGGTGGCTGGGTTGGTACCCCGGCTGGTGGCTGGGCGGCGGAGGCGGCGGCGGGTAGGCGCCCCCCGCCGGCGGTGGCGCGGCCGGCCGCCCCTGCGGGCCGCCGGCGTGCTGCCGGTTCCAGTTGGCCTCGGCATCGAAGAGCTTTTCCAGCTCACCCCGGTCGAGGAAGATCCCCCGGCACTCGCCGCACTGATCGACGGTCACGCCGCTGCGCTCGTACTGGCGCATCTCGCCGTGGCACTTCGGACAGGTCATCTGCATGAGCCGACGGTACCTGTCGCGGTCACGTCCCGTTCGACACCGACGCGACGGCGGATCTGTCCACCGTCGCGCGGCGCAGCGCCGGCACCCACGCCAGCAGCGCCAGCGGATACAGCAGGTAACCGAAGCGGGTAGCGGGCATCAGCAGGATGGCCACCAGCAGGCCGTACCCGCTGATCAGGGCCGCCGCGCCGGCGGTGCGCGGCGGGCGGCGCAGCAGCCGTAGGCCGATCGCGACCGCGGCGCCGACCAGCAGAACGGCGGCCACCGCCCGACCGCCGGGCAGACCCACGGAGATCAGATAGCCGGGGAACGGCGACTGCGCCGGGCTGCTCACCAATCCCTGCCCCAGCGGGAAGCGGATCACGTTCTCCACCAGGGCGTCCGCGTCGACCAGCAGGGCGGGTGCCAGCGCGGCCAGCGGCAGTCCGATCGCCGTCACGCACAACCTGGTCAGCGGCCGCCGGCCCAGGGTCCACCCGAGCGCCAGCAGCACCACGACCACCGGCCAGGCGAACAGCTTCAGCGCGGCGGCGGCGCCGGCGGCGAGGCCGGCGGCCGTCCAGCGGTCCGCCGCGCACAGCGCCAGGGCGAGCAGGCACAGGGCGAGCACCGGCAGATCGTCACCGCCGGTCGCCAGGGTCAGCGCGCAGACCGGCAGCACCGTGGCGAACTGGATCGCCCGGACCAGTGGTGCGGCGGCACAGCGGCCGCGCAGCGCGACGATCCCGGCGACGAGGGCGGCGGCGGTGGCGACGGCGAACCACACCCGGGCATCGGTCCACCAGGTCACCCCGGCCAGAGCGCGGGGGAGCCCGAACAGGGCCATACCGGGCTGGTACGGCAGGTAGCCGAGCAACTGCTCGCCGGCCGGCAACGCCCCGATCGCCTCCGGCCCCAGGTACGGGGTGCCGGTGTCGAGCAGCCGGGCACCACCCTGCTCGACGACGAGGACCTCCTCCTG
>DASVVF010000295.1:0-5802 GCA_036386695.1 Catenuloplanes sp.
GGGGGGGGGGGGGGGGGGCGCTCCGGTGCCGGCCGGGGTCTCTACGTCGGCGGCGGCTCATCGCGCAGGCTGGCCACCAGATCCCGGTACGCCTGCGCCACCTTCCCCTCCTCGGTCCGGACGATCTTCGCCGTCGGCCGGTCGGCGATCACGGCCAGGAGGCGGTCGTACATCGCGGCCAGCTCGTCGAGGCCGCCGAGGTGATCCAACAACTCCTGCGCCTGCGTGTGCGCCGGTTCGGCGGCCGCCCGGCTGCGTTCGGTGAAGCGGCGTAACGAGTTCTCCCTGCTGTCGAGCAGGACGATCTCATGGAACCGCGCACCGACCTCGTGGGCGAGGCGCTCCACCTGCTCGATGAAGTCGGGCCGGCACAGCAGCTGCGGGATCACCACGTCGTGCCCCTGGCTGAGGTGGGTGCGCGCCGCCGCCAGCGCGATCGCCCGGGCGGCCAGACCGGCGGTCCCGGGATCGTCGCGCCACCCGCCGAGCTGGCCGCGGATCAGGTCGATGTCCAGGTTGAGGGCGAGCGGGTGCCGGTCGACGTACATTCGGGCCAGGGTGGTCTTGCCGGCCGCCGGCGGACCGTTCAACAAGATCAATACGGGCATGGTCTCAGCTTAGAAGTCGTCGCGGAGCGTCGGGTGTGTCAGCTGGGCCCGGTCGGTGCCGCCCGTGAGGTGGCGTGTTCGGCAGCGGTGACGGCGTTGCGGAACAGCATCGCGACCGTCGTGGGTCCGACACCGCCCACGCGCGGCGTGATGGCGCCGGCCACCCGCGCGCACGCCTCGTCGACGTCGGGCAGTAACCGCCGGCCGGCGTAGCGCACCCCACCGCCGATCACGACCGCGCCGGGCCGGACGTGCCCGGGCTGGATGATGCCGGGTACGCCGACCGCCGCGACGAGGATGTCCGCGCGGGCTGTGTACCGGGGCCAGTCCGGTACACCGGTGTGGATCACCGTGACGGCGGCGTTGGCGGTCGGACGTTTCTGTGCCAACAGCGTCGCCAGCGGCCGGCCCAGGGTCGCCCCGCGGCCCAGGATGACGACCTCCCGCCCGGCGACGGGAATGCCGTAGTGCGCCAGCAGCGCCTCGATGCCCGCCGGGGTGCACGGCAGCGGGCCGGGCCGACCCAGGGCGAGACGGCCCAGGTTGACCGGGTGCATCCCGTCGACGTCCTTGTCCGGGTCCACGGCCTGGACCGCGTCGTCGTAGTCCAACCGGCCGGGCACGGGGTGCTGGATCAGCAGCGCGTGCACCGCCGGGTCGGCGTTCAAGGCGGAGATGACCCGGCGCAGGTCCGTCTGGGTCGCGGTGGCGGGCAGGTGCTCGTGCGGCGAGGCGAACCCGAGGGCGGCGGCCTGCCGCTGCTTGAGGCGGATGTAGCCGGCGCTGGCGTCGTCGTCACCGACGAGGACCGTGGCCAGCGCCGGGGTGATGCCCCGATCACGGAGTCTGGCCACCCGGGCGGCCACGTCGGTCATGATCGCTTCGGCAACCGGGGTGCCGGCGAGCAGCCGCGCGGGCTGGTCGGCCGCCGGCCCAGGGGCGTAGCGCGGGATCGCGGACATGGGACTCCTCGGCGTGGGCGCCCAGGCGGTCGACTCCCACGACGAGCTCCCCGATGGTCAGTGCCATCCCCGTGCCGCCAGTCGCGTCTCGATCGCCAGCATAACCGGCGGCCGGAGCCGGGTGGGTCAGTAGTGGGCGGTGACCCGTCGGTTCGGGCCGTCGACGGTGACCGTGCCGCCGTAGGGCAGGATCCACTGCGGGTCGGTGTGTCCGAAGTCGACCCCGAACACCGCCATGGCCTCCGGGTGGTACTCCCGCAGCGCGCGCAGGATCGCCTCGCGTTGCTCGGCGCGGTACCCGGTGCGTTCCTCGTCGGTCGTGTGGCGCTGCAGGCTGCTGGCCTTGGCGGTGGCGACCAGGATCGCGGGAAACCGGGCGAGCAGGCCGCGTTCGCCGGCGTTGCGCAGCATCCGGTAGACATCCGCGCCGGAGGGCATCTCCTCGGAGGTCTCCAGCAGCAGCACACACCCGGCGTAGTCCTCGACCGGGCGCATCCACCGGTGCGCGGCCAGGTTCCAGTGCAGGATCTCCAAGCTGCCGCCCCAGGTGGGGCCGGTGACGACCCGATCCGGTCGGTGCCAGCTCCAGCCCGGACTGGGCCGGGTCGGCGCCTCCCGGTCGACCGCCGTGGGAACCTCCCAGTCGAGCTCGTCCTCACTGAACACCTCGACCGGGTGCAGGTCGAGGTCACCGCCGGTGAACAGCGCCGCGCGCAGCGAGGCGGTGGAGACGGGATGCAGGCCACCGCCGCGGCCGAGGTGCACCATCGTCGACCCACCGTGGTAGCTGGCCACCCCCGCGTTCCAGAGCCAGTTGAGCAGGTTGGTGTTGTCGCTGTAGCCGAAGAACGGCTTGGGGTTCGCCGTCACCACGTTCGGATCCAGGTGCGGCAGGACGCTGATCTGATCGTCGCCACCGATGGTGGCCAGCACCGCGCGGATGTCCGGGTCGGCGAACGCGGCCATCAGGTCGGCTGCCCGGTCCCGGGGCGAGGCCCCCAGCCGCCGGGTCGTCGGGTACTCCACGGGGGTCAATCCCAGATCGTCGCGCAACCGTCGCATGGACAGCTCGTGCACGGCCGGGAAGAGGGCCGGCGCGGCGAAGGAGGGCGACACCACGGCCACCCGGTCGCCGGCGGTCAATTTCGGCGGAAGGACGATCTCAGGGGGCATGGTTCCATTCAACCGGCATCGCGATCGCTCTGATCATCCGGGTCGGGGGTGCGGCCCGGCCACCGGGGTACGTGGTCAGAGCCCCAGCCGCAGGGCGGTGATTCCGGCGCCCAGGGCCCTGTCCCCGAGGTGGCGGCGCAATTCGGTGCGGATGCAGTCCGGCAGCTCGGCGGCGAGGGCCTGCAGGTGCGGGAAGAGGTCGAGAACCTGCCAGTGGGAGAGCGCCCGGACGGCGTCGACCACCCCCGCGACGGCCAGCGGCTCGGCGTGCAGGTCGCGGCAGAGCGCCCGCCGCCACAGCGGCTCATGGACCCGGCGCGGGAACTCGCCCTCGATCTCGGCGGTGATCAACCGTACGGCGCGGATGTCCACGACGCGCTGCGCCCGCAGGGCCATCGGGATGGTCCGCACCGGCACGCCCAGGGTGCGCGCGAGCTGGTCCCACTGGTCCGGGCCGTGCTCGGCGTCCAGCACCCGGTCGATGATCAGCTCCGCCAGCCGGCCGTCGGGGTTGTACTTGCCGACCCCGCAGAAGCCGGCGGGGCTCGCGACGTACGCCGCCCAGGCGGCCGGTTCGCTGCCGTAGCCGTCGGCGTCGGGGTAGACGGGGTGGGTCTCCGTCTCATCGCCCAGCAAGGTAACCAGTCGGAACATGCGCTACTCCCCGTGATGAGCCGGTGAAAGGTAGCGGCCATCCGTGGCCACTCGATCGGAGAACCATAGCCCGCCGCAGGTCTCGAAGTCACGTATCGTGACGCGAATTCAGCCGTTCGGCTCGGTTGCGCGCTCAGTCGGCGCGAAGGCTCGCCACAGAGACACGTAGCGTAGTTGACCGGAGAAACGGACAGGCACGGATGGTAATGGTATGCCAATCGCTCAGCGTCACGGAGCGGGGCGAGCCCGCCGCCGGTTGGCGGGTCGGGCCGCCGGTCGCCGGTCGCCGACAATTGCCGACACCCGGTAGAAAGGGTTGGTGATCACCGGACCCGACCCCGACGGCACGGCATGACTGAGCAACCACGGCTCATGGTTGACGGCCTGTCCCGCAGCTTCGGTCCCCACCGGGTTGTCCAGAACGTCAGCTTCCAGTTGGCCGCGGGTCAGGCGTGCGCGGTCGTCGGACCCAACGGGGCGGGCAAGACCACGTTGCTGCGCTGCGTGGTGGGAGCCGACCGGCCGGACAGTGGCACGGTGCGCCTGGATGGGCGCCCTCTGGTGGAGACCGACCCCGCCACCCGGGCCGCCGTCGCCAGCGTGCTCGACGACGTGGAGTTCTTCCCCGACCTGTCGGTGGCCGAGCACCTGCAGCTGCTCGCCTACGCGCACGGTACGGCGCGGGCCGCGGACCGGGTCGATGAGCTGATCAACGAGCTGGGCCTGCAGCCGGCCCGCGATCACCTGCCGCCGACCCTGTCCAGCGGCCAGCGTCGCCGGCTGGCGCTCGGGTCGTGCTTCGTGCGTCCCCGCCGGTTGCTCGTGCTCGACGAGCCGGAGCAGCGCCTCGACCAGCCCGGCCGGGCGTGGCTCGCTGAGCAGCTACGGCGGGAGAAGACCGCCGGCGTCGCGGTGCTGATGGCCTCGCACGACGCAGCCCTCATCGAGGCGGTGGCCGACCACCGCGTGCCGGTGGGCGGGTGAACCCGATCACCACCGGTCCGGCGGTGCCCACCGCGCGGCAACTACGCGCCCGGTTGCGCCGGTTGCGCCGGCCGCACCGCCGTGGCCGCCTCGGTGACCTGCTGACCGACGTCTACCTGCTCATCCTCCTGGTCGCCATGTACACCGGGATGAGCTGGCCGGCCCTGCACCGTCATCTCACCACGCTGCCGCCGGCGACCGCCGCCGACAACAACCGGGGGTGGCTGATGATCGCCGCGATGGTGGTGTTGACCGGTGCGACCTGGCACAGCCTGCGGGCGTTCGGCCCGATGCTGGTGCGCCCGGCGGTGAACGCGTGGTGCCTGTCCACTCCCGTCGCGCGGCCCCGGTGGCTGCGCCCATGGTTGTTCGGCCTGCTCACCGCCGGAGCGGTCGGCGGTGCGGCGGCCGCGGTGGTTGCCGCCGGGGGCGCGCTGCTGGCCCAACCATGGCGGTACACCGCCGTCGGCGCCGGGATCGGGGTGGCCCTGGCCGCTGCCGCGGTGACCGCCCAGACCCGACCGGTCAGCGGGCCGCGCGGTGCCGGCCGGGGCCACGCCGCCGACCGGGCCGGGGTACTGACCATGGTGGCCGGGACGCTGTCGGTCGCGGCGGTGCTGGCTGTCCAGGCCCTCGGCGTGCCGCTGCCCGCGCCGGGACTACCGGTCCCGGCGGTGACCGCGCCGGCCGCCCTGGTCGCGGCCGGGCTCGCCATCCTGGCGAACCGGTCACTTCCCCGGCTGGATCGGGTGGCGTTGACCGGCGGGGTACGGCTCGCCGAGGCGATGACCGCAGCGGCGGTCTTCATGGATGTGTCCCTGCTGTCCGGGGTGCTGGAAACCCGACGGTGGCAGCGGGTCGGACGGGTTTCCGGGCGGGCCCTGCGGGCCGCCGGGCGCACCGGGGTGCTGCTGCGGGGAGAGTTGCGCCGCCAGGCACGGCGACCGGCCAGCCTGGGCCGGTGGGCCGGGCTGCTCCTGGTTCCGTACGGATGTGCTCTGGTGCTGCCCGGGCTGGTCCACGGGGCCCGGATCGTGGCCGCCTACCTGGCGGTCAGCGGCCTGGCTGCCGGGTTGCGCACGGTCTGCCGGTCCGCGGTGCTGCGGCGCATGATCGGCGGCCGCGACCGGGACATCATCGCGGCGCACCTGGCGCTGCCCGGCGCCGGGGTGGCGTCGTGGTGGCTGCTCACCGTGCCCGCGGTCGGACCGGCGGGGGCGCTGCTCGACGTTCTCCTGCCGGTCGGGGTGCTGGCCGCCGTCTACCGCGGCGCCCGGCGGCCCCCGATGGTGTACGACGGGGCGGTTGTCGACACCCCCGCCGGCCTCATTCCGGTGGGTCTGCTGCAACAGGTCGTCCGCGGCCCCGACCTGGTCGCCGCACTCCTGGTGACCCAGGCCGTGCTGAGTTGACCCGCGGCG
>DASVVF010000296.1:0-3987 GCA_036386695.1 Catenuloplanes sp.
TTGTTCGTCCCGGTCGTCGTCAACGTGGGGGTCATCGGCATGTTCGACGAGCAGGAGCGCACGTCCGCCTCGCTGACCACGGTGACCCTCTCGATGGTCTTCGTCGGTCTGCTGGCCGCGATCAACCTGGCGAACCAGTTCGGCTTCGACGGCAGCGCGTACGCCGCGAACCTGGTGGCCGGGGTGACCGGGCGGGAGGAGCTGCGGGCGCGGATCTTCGCGTACTCCACCTACGTCGCGCCGCTGCTGGTGGTGATCACGCTGACCGTCGGAGCACTGCTGGGCCGCCCGCAGTGGGTGCCGGCGATGCTCGGATCGGTGATCGCCGCGTACGGCAGCGCGTTGGCGATCGTGCTGTTCGTCTCCGTCTTCGGTGCCTACGCCCTACCGGAAACGTCCAACCCGTTCGCCATCAACACCGCCGGTGGGACGGCCAAGAGCCTGCTCAGCCTGGTTGTCCTGGTGGTCGCCGGGGTGGCCGCGATCCCGATCGTGGCCGGCGCGTTCCTGCTGGGCAGCGGCTGGTTGTGGATCGGCCTGCCGGTCGGCGCGGCGTACGGGGTGGGCGCGGCGCTGCTCGGGGCGTACCTGGCCGGTGACGTGCTGGACCGGCGGATGCCCGAACTGCTGGCCACGGTGACGCCACGCCGGTGACCCGGGTCGGGCGGACGCCCGGTGACCCGACGATCACAATGTTTCACGTGAATCCAGACGAGCCGGGCGCCCGCATCCACCACACCGACCCGTTCGCCACCCCCGAGCACGAGCGCTCCGCGGTCCGCCGGTTCCGCGGTCGGTTGGCGGCCGCGGTCACCCTCTGGACGGCACCCGGCCCGGCGGGGTTGACGGTGTCGTCGACCCTGGTGGCCGACGGCGATCCGGGCCGGGTGCTGGGGCTGGTGGACCCGGAGTCCGAGCTGTGGGAGGCGGCCTCCGCGGCGGGGCGGTTCACCGTCGTACCGCTGGGGCCCGGGCACCGCCAGCTGGCCGACCGGTTCGCCGGCCTGTTCCCCGCGCCGGGCGGGCTGTTCGGGCTGGAGGACTGGACCGCGACGCCGTACGGCCCGGTGCCCACCGGCGCCGGCAGCTGGGCCGGCTGCCGGGTCGACGACGCCCGGGAGTACGGCTGGGCCCTGCTGGTGGAGGCCACCATCGAGGTGGTGCGGGTGGAGGGCGGCGACCAGCCGTTGGTGCATCATCGCGGCCGGTACCGCCAGTTGGCCGACTAGCCGGGACCGGCCGGCGCCCCGGTCCGGCCGCCGTTAACCGGCGTGACCTGCGTCACTGGGCGCACCGGGACGGCCGTTCGGCGCAGCCGGCGACCATGACCTCGATCACTACTTCCCGCACCCCGGGACACCTTCGTAACGTGCGGCCAAATCCCCCCACGCATGCGAAGGTGGTGAACCTGTATGACTACCGACGCACCTGATGCGGCGACCGCGCCAGCCGGCGGCCCGACGTCGGACCGGTATGTCGCCATGCAGCGCTCAGAAGAATTTGCGGGTCTGCGCAAGGCACTGCGCGGCTTCATTTTCCCGATGACCGTTGCGTTCTTCCTCTGGTACGCCCTCTATGTGCTGCTGTCCGCCTACGCCCGGGGCTTCATGGGCACCAAGGTGATCGGCAACATCAACATCGCGCTGATCTTCGGACTGCTGCAGTTCGTCTCCACGTTCCTGATCGCCTGGCTCTACTCCCGCTACGCCGACCGCAAGATCGACCCGCCGGCCCAGCGGATCCTGGCCAAGCTGGAAGCCGGAGGGAAGGCCAAGTGAACCAGGTCTACATCGCGGCCGAGGCCGGTAGCACCACCGCCCGCAGCCTCACCATCGTCCTGTTCCTCGTCTTCGTCGCCGCCACCCTGGCGATCACCGTCTGGGCCAGCCGGCAGACCAAGACCGCCACCGACTACTACGCCGGCGGCCGCTCCTTCTCCGGCTTCCAGAACGGGATGGCGATCGGCGGCGACTACATGTCGGCGGCGTCCTTCCTGGGCATCGCCGGCATCATCGCGCTGTCCGGTTACGACGGGTTCCTCTACTCGATCGGCTTCCTGGTCGCCTGGCTGGTGGCCCTGCTGCTGGTCGCCGAGCTGCTGCGCAACGCGGGCCGGTACACGATGGCCGACGTACTGGCCTTCCGGATGCGCCAGCGGCCGGTGCGGACCGCCGCCGCGGTGTCCACCATCACCGTGTCGATCTTCTACCTGCTGGCCCAGATGGTCGGCGCCGGCGCCCTGGTCGCCCTGCTGCTGGGCATCCGGCCCGGTACGACGTTCCTGGGTATGGACGCCGCCACCGCCAAGGTGGCGACGATCATCATGGTGGGTGTCCTGATGATCGTCTACGTGACGATCGGCGGGATGAAGGGCACCACCTACGTCCAGATCGTCAAGGCATTCATGCTGATGACCGGCGCGGCGCTGATGACGCTGCTGGTCCTGGCGGCGTTCAAGTTCAACCTCTCCGGCCTGCTCGGCCAGGCGGCGGAGATTTCCGGCAAGGGGGACGCGTTCCTGCGGCCCGGGCAGCGGTTCGGCGTGGAGACCGCCGATGCCACCAAGACCTTCTACAGCAAGATGGACCTGCTCTCGCTGGGCATCGCCCTGGTGCTCGGCACCGCCGGTCTGCCGCACATCCTGATCCGCTTCTACACCGTGCCGACCGCCAAGGCGGCCCGCAAGAGCGTGCTCTGGGCGATCGGCATCATCGGCACCTTCTACCTGTTCACGCTGGCGCTGGGCTTCGGCGCGGCGGCGCTGGTCGGCGGTGCGGCGATCACGGCACAGGACAAGGCCGGCAACACGGCGGCCCCGCAGCTGGCCCAGGCCCTCGGCGAGCGGTACCTAGGCGGCGGCACGGGCGGGGCCATCCTGTTGGCGATCATCGCCGCGGTCGCGTTCGCCACCATCCTGGCGGTGGTGGCCGGTCTCACCCTGGCCTCGTCGAGCTCGCTGGCGCACGACTTCTACGCCAACGTGATCAAGCGGGGGAAGGCGTCGGAGCGTGACGAGGTGCGGGTGGCCCGGATCTCCGCCTTCGGCATCGGGGCGGTGGCGATCCTGCTCTCCATCTTCGCCCAGAACCTGAATGTGGCGTTCCTGGTCGCCCTGGCCTTCGCGGTCGCCGCCTCCGGCAACCTGCCGGCCATTCTCTACAGCCTGTTCTGGCGGCGGTTCAACACCTCGGGCGCGGTCTGGGCGATCTACGGCGGGCTGCTGGCCGCGGTGGTTTTGGTCTTCTTCTCCCCGGTGGTGTCCGGTGCTCCCACGTCGATGTTCCCGAACTCGAACTGGCAGTGGTTCCCGCTGTCGAACCCGGGGCTGATCTCCATCCCGTTCGGGTTCTTCTGCGGCTGGCTCGGCACCGTCCTGTCGAAGGAGAACAACGAGGAGAAGTACGCCGAGTTGGAGGTCCGCTCGCTGACCGGCTACGGGGCGCACTGACCCGGGCGCGCCCGACCCGCGGCTGAGTCGGCACCCCGCCGGCAGCCCGGTTGTCGTTCCCGATGCGCGGATCCGCGTGGCCTCCCCCCGGGGCCACGCGGATCCGCCGTTTCCGCTCCCGCCCGGGCGGCCGACCGCCGCACCCCCCTGTCCTGCGCGGACGTCCGAGCGGCGGCGGGCCGGTCCCCCCGCGTGGGAGCCGGCGAGAGATCCCGCGCGCGCCTCGGTAGGGTGTTGGCATGGTCATCGAGCAGCGTTTCGGAGCAGGTCACCGCGTACTGGTCAGCGGCGGTGCGGGCTTTGTGCCGTCGCACCTGGTCGATGCCCTGTTGGCGCGCGGGTGTTCGGTGGTGGCGGTGGACAACTTCGTCACCGGATCGAAGACCAACGTCGCCCATCTCGCGGAAAATCCGGACTTCACCCTCATTGAGGCGGATATCTCTGACGGTCTGCCCTCGCACCACCCGGCGCTGGCGGAACCCTTCGACGCGGTCATGCACATGGCGTCGCCGGCCAGCCCCACCGATTTCGCCGGGCTG
>DASVVF010000297.1:0-5666 GCA_036386695.1 Catenuloplanes sp.
CGCGCACCGAGGTGTCGAATCCGTGGGCTCCGATGGGGGGCACCGGCGCCAGCGTCGGCGGGCGCACGGGAACGGGGATCGGGTCGGGCACCGTCGCCGGTTGCCGCACCGACACGGAGGCCTGCGCTGTGTCGTTGGCCGAGGTGAGGTCGAACGTCGCCGGCAGCACCGTGGCGGTGACCGTCGCGGTACCGGCGGCGACCGGGAAGAGCGTCACCGCGACGCCGACCGATCCGCCCGGGTCGAGGGGGCCGAGCGCGACATCGCGGGTCGCCGCGACGCAGCCGCCGGCGACCGGCAGCTCGCAGGCGACCGCGGGCAGGCTGAGCCGCACCGCCGCCGGCACCGCGGCGGTGCCCAGGTTGCGCACCGTCACGGTGGCGCTGATAGTGCTGCCGACCAGCACCGTGGCGGGCGTCGCCAGCACCTCGACCGCGAGGTCGCCGGCGTGCACCGTGGTGGTGGCCGCGTCGCAGTCCTCGAAGGACCTCGGCAGCGCGGCGGGGCCGGGTTCCGGCGACGGCGGTGGGGACGGTGGCGCCTCACCCAGGGTGACCCGCACGCAGCTGACATTGGTCACCACACCCGGCGCGGTCGGCCGCACCCGGATCCGGACCTGCGCGGTTCCGGCCGGGGTCTCGCCACCGGCCGCGGGCAGCGCCGGCAACCCGCACGTCACGGTGAGGCCGGCCGCCGGGGGCTGCGGCGGGGCGGAGGGATCCGGTGGCGCGGACGGATCCGGTGGCGCGGACGGGCCGCCGGGTGGGATGGTCGGCGTCGGGGCGGTGGTGCAGGTCGCGGTCGCGGACTCGACCGCCACCACGTCGAGCCCGGGGGGCACCACGTCCACCAGCACGGCGCCGGAGACCCCGAGCTCGCCGCCGTTACGCACGCCCAGGTCGTACGCGAACTCCTCGCCGACGACCGCCGTCGCCGGGGCCTGCTTGGCCACCGCGAGGCCGGGCGCGACGACCCGGGTGGTGATCACGGCGGAGTCGTTGGTCGGATCGATGTCGAACACGGGCGGGACGACCCGGGCGGTGCCCTGGCGCTCACCCAACTCGATGGCGGTGCCGCGGACCAGCAGGGTCACCGCCGTCGGCCCCTCGAAGCCCAACGGTGGCAGGGTGCAGCGCAGCACCGGACCGCGCACCGGCGCGCACAGCACGCCCGCGGGTCCGTCGACCTCGCTGAAGGCGACATTGTCCGGCAGGGTCACCTCCACGGCCGCGTTCTGGACGCTGTCGCCGTCGACGAGGCGCACCGACACCTGGTAGGTGACCGCCCCGCCGATCAGGTACGGACTGCCGAGGTCGACCGCCGTGACAGCCAGATCGGTGCCCTCGACGCCCGGGAAGATCCGGATCTCGTTGTCGGTCGGGTCCAGGTCCACCACCGCGCTGGACGCCTGGGCGACGGCGGTCACGACGCCGAACGTCGTCGGCCGGCCGGTCACCGTGACCGTCACCGTCACCCCGACGCCGAGGTCGCCGAAGGCGCAGGTCACCTCCGCACCGGCGAGCGCGCAGCCGGACGGGGTGACGGCCACGGCGTTGAAATCGGCGGACAGGCCGAGCCGCAACGCCGCCGACCGGGCCACCGCCGGGCCGCCGTTGGTGACCGTGGCGACGATCGTGGCGGGTTGCCCGAACCGGAACGGCGTCGGCGCCGACGACAACGTCACCCGCAGGTCGGCGGTCGGACGCCAGGTCGGCTCCCGTTCCGCCGTCGGCCCGGTCACCACGTCGATCGGGTCCCCGCCGGTGGCCGGCACCGCCCGGATGTCGGCGTTGGTGAAGTTGCGCTGCCAGGTGTAGGCGATCAACCGGCCGTCCGGAGACCAGGCCGGCTCCCGGGGCTCGGTGGTCGACAACTCACCCGAGCGCTGCGTGCGGACCAGCACCGTTTCGGCGCCGGAACCCACTTCCCGGACGGTCAGCACCGGGTCGTCGGGCAGCGAGGCGATGAACGCCAGCCGGGAGCCGTCCGGCGACCAGGCGGGCATGGCGTCGTCGGGTCCACCGGTCACCCGGGTGCCCGCGCCGCCGGTGGCCGGGACGGTGTAGATCCAGGACAGGTCGTCGGATCCCTCGCCGTCGACCTCGTGCCGGTAGGCGATCAGGTTGCCGGTCGGCGACCAGTCGGGCTCCGAGGCCCGTGCCGCGGGGTCGTCGACCAGCGCCACAGCGTCGCTCTCCGACCCGTCGACGGGCACCGTCCACAGCTCGGACGGGCTCTGCCCCTCGGTGAAGGGCTGGTAGCGGGTGAAGACCAGCCGGGTACCGTCCGGTGACCAGGACGGCTCGGTGTCGGACCAGTCGTCCTCGTTGTCGGGGGGCGTGGTCAGTTGCCTCGCCCGGGTGCCGTCGGCGTCGGCCACCCAGATCGCCGAGCGCGACGATCCGACGATCTGCCGGGCGTAGGCGATCCGGAAGCCGTCGCGGCTGAACGCCGGCTGGGTCTCGTCCACCCCCTCGGACATGCCGACGAACTCGGGGGCCGGCGTGAACGGGCTGGCGGCCACGACCCGGGCCAGATCGAACTGGTCGTAGCCGCTCGGCGACGCCGTCCCGGGTGATCCGAGCCGGCTGAACGCGATCTCGCCCGGCATCGGCGGCGACGCGGCCCGCACGCCGGTACCGCTGGAGAGCACGACGAGGATCGCCGACAGCAGCGTGAGCGCCAGCACGCCGGCGGTTGCGGTGCGCCGTCGAGGCCGCCTCCAGATCGAGGGCATGGCGTCCCCCTCACGTGTGTCGGACAGCCGAGGGCCATCGTGCTGCCCGCCCGGACACCGGGGCACCGACGCGAGAGCGGCCTTTGGGGCGGCGCCGGCTGCCCACAAGGGCAAAGCTCAGGGTCCGCCCCCGCCAGCTCAGGCCCCGACTCCGCCAGCTCAGGGCCCGACGGCCAGCTCAGGGCCCGACGGCCAGCTCAATGCTCGACAAGCCAGACGAACCCCAGCGCCGGCAGGTACGCCCGGCCCTCCCGGACCTCCAGCGGACCGTCGCTGCTCAGCAGTGTCTCCAGCCACCCGAAACGACCCAGCGTCGCGATGTCGAAGGACTGGCCGCTCTCGGCGAAGTTCGCCAGGCCCACGAAATTGCCGCTGCGCGGGTGGCGCCGACGCCAGGCGAACACCGCCGGGTTGTCCACGCCCAGCACCGTGGACTCGCCGCCGGTCTGCAGCGCCAGGGTTTCCCGGCGCACCACGCCGAGCCGTCGCAACCACCCGAACACCCGGCCCTGCAGGCTGCCCGGTTGGTGCCGGCGCTGCGCCACGGCCCAGTCCATCACCGGGCGGTGCAGCCAGCGGTTGTCGTCGGCCAGCGCCGGGTCGGCGAGGTACGAGTCGTCGTTGCCCAACGCCAGTTCGTCGCCCATGTACAGCAGCGGGACCCCGCCGAACGCGTACACCACCGAGTAGAGCAGCACCAGGCGGCGGATGCCCCGTTCCAGGGCTGGGCCGTCGCCGCCGCGCAGCGCCTGCTCGATGCCGCACAGGGCGGCGGCGGAGCCGGAGATCCGGGCATCGCCGGTGACCGGGTTCTCCTGGAACAGCGCCCCGGCGGCGTACGAGCCCGGGAACCGTCCGGCGAAGAAGTCGTTCAGGAAGTTGCGGTGGCTGAACCAGTCCCACCCCACGGCGGCCGCGTCGACATCGCTGACCGCCCAGCCGATGTCGTCGTGGTTGCGTACGTACGTCACCCAGGACGTCTGGCGCGGGATGTCGCGCATCCGGCGCAGCGACTGGGCCATCAGCCGGGCGTCGCGGGTGGCCAGGCTGCTCCACAGCATCACCATCAGCTGGTTGTGGTACGCCAGCTCGCACTCGGGCCGGTAGCGGTCGTGCCCGCCGAGGTACGGCACCAGGTCGTCCGGCGACACGATCGCCTCCGCCTTGAACAGCACCGCCGGTGCGGCCAGCTTGGTCAGCGCGTGCAGCGCCTGCACGATGCGGTGGGCCTCCGGTTGGTTCAGGCAGGTGGTGCCGAGCCGTTTCCAGATGAACGGCACCGCGTCCATCCGGAAGATGTCGACGCCACGGTTGGCCAGCCACAGGATGGTGTCGAGCATGGCGGCGAAGACGGCCGGGTTGCTGTAGTCGAGGTCCCACTGGTACGACCAGAAGGTCGTCCACACCCACCCGCCGGCCCCGCCGTTGGCCTCCGGATACCAGGTGAAGGAGCCGGGGGCCCGATCCGGGAAGACCGGGACGATCGTGCGCTCGTACGCGTCGGGCATCTCCCGGTCCGGGTAGACGCGGTAGAACCCGGTGTAGCGCGGGTCGCCGGCGAGCCAACCACGCGCCCAGGGATGCTCCATCGCGGTGTGGTTGAGCACCAGGTCGACGCAGAGGCTCATGTCCCGGTCGCGCAGGGCGCGGGCGACCGTCTCAAGGTCGTCCATCGTGCCCAGTCGCGCGTCGACGCCCCGGTAGTCCCGAACGGCGTAACCGCCGTCGTTCTCACCGGCCCGGGGCTGGAGCAACGGCATCAGGTGCAGGTACGTCACGGACAGCTCGGCCAGATACTCCAGTCGTCGCGGGAGCTCCGCCAGCGTGCCGCAGAACCGGTCCACGTAGCAGACATAGCCGACCATCCGGGCCCGCTGGTACCACTCCTGGTCGATCTCCCGGCGACAGTCCAACTCGCGCAGGTCGGCCGGACGCTCCTCGGCTGCCCGCAGCGCCAGCCCGACGAGTTCCGCGACCAGCTCGTCGGTGTCGCGCACCGCCCCGTACAGCTGGGCCAGTGGCTCGTACAGGTCGGGGAACTGCACGTCCAGCCGGGCGAGGAAGGCCACGGCCCCGGGCCGGCCCAACCGTTCGTGCGCCTCGACGGTCACGGCGGAGCGCACCCGGGCCAGCGCGGCGGCGGTCGCGCCGTGGGCGGCGTTCCCAGCTTGCGCCATGGCATCCCTTCCGCCCGGGGGGTGCGGGCCCCGGCCACCAGCAAGGTACCAACGCCGGGTCGACGACGGGCTACTTTGCACGGACCGCCGCCCGAGGCCGCGTTGCCGGACAGCTTCCGGGCCGCCCGGACCGGCGGCCGCTGTTACGGTGGCGCGATGCCCGAGGATCCGCCCACCCGCCGGCTCGGGGTGATGTTCGACCGGGACCGGCCGCCGGAGGACCTGGCCGGGTTCGCGGCCGCCATGGACGCCGCCGGCGTCGCCGACCTGTGGGTCGTCGAGGACATCGGCTGGGCCGGCTCGGTGGCCTCGGCCGCCATCGCCCTGGCCGCCAGCCGCCGGCTGCGGGTCGGGATCGGCATCGCCCCGGCGCCGTTGCGCAATCCCATGCTGTTGGCGATGGAACTCGCGACGCTGGCGCGGGCGTACCCCGGACGGTTCGTCGCCGGCGTCGGCCACGGCGTACCGGAGTGGATGCGGCAGGTGGGTGCCGACACCCCGCACCGGCTGGCGTTGCTGGAGGAGACCATAACGGCGCTGCGGGCGCTGCTGCGGGGGCGGACCGTCACCGTCGACGGGCGCGCGGTGCACCTCGACGGGGTACGCCTGGTCCATCCGCCGGCCGTACCGCCGCCGATCGTCGCCGGCGTCGTGCGTCCGCGCTCGCTGCGGCTGTCCGGTCGGGTGGCCGACGGGACCGTCATCGCGGAGGGGCACGGGCCGGCCGGGATCACCGCTGCGCTGGAGCACCT
>DASVVF010000298.1:0-6100 GCA_036386695.1 Catenuloplanes sp.
GCTGGACCGCGCCGGCCGACCCCGGGGTCGGCGACCTGATCGGCTACTCCACCGCCGCCGTGTCGGCGTCGTCGGAAGGCGACTCCTGCGCCACCGCCGCCGCGACCAGCTGCACGGTGACCGGCCTGTCCAACGGCACCCGGTACGGCGTGTTCGTGCTGGCGGCCAGCACGGCCGGCTTCTCGTTCACCCCGACGGCCCTCTACGCCACCCCGCAGGCCGCCGGCGGAGGCGCCGGCCTACCGGTCACCGGGGCGGCCCTGCCGCTCTACCTCAGCGGCGCCGCGCTGCTGCTCGCCGCCGGGCTCGGGGCGGTGCTGCTGGTACGACGTCGGGTCCGGTTCACCGCCTGAGCGGGGCGCGGTTCGCCGACGTGAGCCGCCCCCGACGGGGCAACCGGTGCGTCATCGCGCCGGGTTCGGTGCCCCGGCCGGCAGCTCAGGGGGCGAGGCTGACGAACGCGTCGCGAAGGTGCGACGCGCCCTGTTTCAGGCGTTCCCGGTAGTAGACCCGCTGCCAGCCGTCCCAGCGCAGCGGTGTGCCGCGCTGGTCGAGTCCGCCGGTCGAGACGACCACGGTCACCCCGGGTGACGCCCGGGTGGCCGGCTGGGCGACCGCGACCACGCCATCGGCCGGCCGGTCCACGGGTCGGGGCACCAGCACCCGGTGCGAGGACGGGTCGGCGAAGCCGGCCATCGCCCACGGCAACCGCACCACCAGGTCGTTGCGGTCCAGGCGCCACAACGCTCGGCTGTCGGCGGTAGGGTCGGCCGGGTCCCACCTGCCGTACCGCAGGTTGCCGGTGTCCAGCAGTTCGGCCGGCAGCCGACGGCCGGTGGAGGGTACGACCAGGTCGCGGTTGGTGATGAGCTGGAACCGTTGCCACCCGTTGCGGGCCGGTGGCCGGGCCGACGCGGCCACCGGATAGTCCAGTGGCATCGGGTCCAGCTCGGCGCGCAGCCACGCCTGCCCGCCGCGGACGGGCAGATCGAAGCTGAGTGCCACGTCCACACCGGCGTCACCGGAGCCGGGCGCGGTGGGGCCCGACAGGTCCGCCAGCACGTCCAGCCCGACGGTCACCGTGGTCGGGACCGGGTCGGCCAGCTCGACCCGGAGGTGCAGGTACGCCTCGTCGACCCGACCGGTGATCCGGCGCGCCGGCCGTCCGGCCGGGTTGTCCAGCAGGGTGACCGGCACCGCGTCGGGGGAGCCGAGAGCGTCGGTCGCGATCATCCCGAAATGCTGCTCGTTGGTCAGCGGGTCGTGCCACAACTGGCGCCGGTCGGCTGGCGCCTGGTGGGCGACCGTGTTCCAGGTGAGCTTGAACCACTCGTCGGACCAGCTGAAGACGAAACCGCCGCCCATTCCGGTGTCGTGGATCATGCGCAACAGCTCGGCGTCGGTGCGCATCGCGTTCTGCTCGCTGTGGTTGCCCTGGTCCCGGCCGAGGGGTCCGTGATGGGCGCTGCCCAGGCTCGACGGCACGCCGAACTCGGTCACCAGCACCGGCAGTTCCCCGTGGTGGCGGCGCAGGCTGGCGAGGTAGCCCGCGTACGGGTCGGAACGGCCGTTGAAACGGAATGCCTGAAGGTCCGGCTGGTGTCGTTGGAAGTCGGGGTAGTACGGGTACGCGTGGTAGCTCGCGAACAGGCCGCCCGGCCAGGCGTCGGTGGCCCGCATCCGGTTGGCGTCCACCCCCACCAGGTCCTCCTGGGCGAGTGGCTCGTCGGGGTGCCGCAGGGGGTCCGTGGACGCCCAGTTCACGAACGCCATCGGTGCGCTGCGCCCGCGCCGGGCCTCCGCGCCCGCCAGCTCGTCCATCCGATCCGCCAACCACCGCTCGGTGGGGCTGGCCGCCGCGGTGCTGCGGACGTACCGCCCGGTCGCGGCGGGCGCACCCGCATTGCGCCGGTCCGAGGCGGCGATCGCGTTCGGGTCCCACTCCACGCCGATCACCCAGCCGGCGAGCCAGTCGCTGACGTCGGTGCGCCAGGCGCCACTAGCCCGCCCGGGCGTCACCGGGCGGGCGAACCGACCCGCGACGGCCGCCGAGGCCGCCCGCAACTCGGCGGTGAAGCCGGCCGTCACGCCCGGGTCGTACAGGTTCCGCTTGGTCACGTACGACTCGTCGGGCAGGTGCACGCCCTGGACGAGATAGACGGGTCGGTCCGGGTGAACCCGATTGTGCGCCGCGAGTTCCTCGTAGAAGGCCGGCGGGTGGATGGTGTAGACCCGGATGGCGCGGATGCCGAGCTGCATCATCGCGGTGAACCAGGTGCGGTAGTCGCGGGCGTCCATGGCCAGCTCGCCCGGTTGGTGTCCCGGGGTGGTGCTACCCAGGTTGATGCCGGGAAGGAACGTCTTGGGCCCCGACTCGGTGTGCACGGCGAAGGTGCTGGCGGCGCTGGTGGCGACTGTCCGCAGGCCGTTGCGGACGACGGGCCGGGGGGCCCAGGACCGCCCGGCGGGGGTGGGGGCCAGGTCGCTGAGACCGGCGATCCGGGTGACCGCCTGGCTCAACTGGCGGGTCGGGGCGGCGGCGCCGCCGAGGCCGACGCACATCCCCGCAGCGAGCAGGCCGATGAGGAGCGCCCGGCTGGTACGGCGTGCCCGCTTCGGCTGGTGATCGCCCATACTCGTCAGTCTTGATGACCATGGTTGCGAGGCGGGAGTTTTGTCACGCTCGGTGGACCCGTCGGCCCGGAGGACTCGCCGGGGCGGCGTCGTTGTGCCAGCGTTGACGACAGCGCGGCGACGAGGTGGGGAGATGCTGGTGGATCTTCTGGAGGAGTACCGGCGGGCTACCGTGTTCCTGGAGACCGGTGACCCGGCCGGGGCGGCGCGGCTGCTGGAGCCGATCGTCGAGGCGGAACCGCAGAACGCCTCCGTCCGTCAGCTGCTGGCCCGGGCCTATTTCCAATCCGCCCAGCTGCGCCGGGCCGAGGAGCAGCTACGGTTCCTGATCGACCTGGACCCGGCCGACCACTACGCCCACCACGTGCTCGGACGCACCCTGGAGCGGTCCGGCCGGTTCGCCGAGGCCCTGCCGTACCTGCGCCTGGCGGTGGCGATGCGGGACAACGACGACTACCGGGCCGCCGTGCGGCGGGTGGAGACCTGGGTCGGCCGCAACGGGGGCCGCGGCACCGACTGAGCCGGCGGATCTCCGTACCATGGGGTTGGTCATGACGGTGCTGCGGTCGGCGGGAGCGTACGGATGAAACTCAAGCTCGACCTGCACGACATCTTCAACCGCGGCCAGGACATCGACCGCGCGCTGCGCGGCATCATCGACGACGCGGTCAGCAAGAAGGCCACCCTGGTGGAGATCATCCCGGGGAAGGGGTCCGGTCAGCTCAAGAAGCGGGTGCTGCGGTTCCTCGACCAGAAGGAGATCAAGCAGCTCTATCACCGGGTGGAGAAGGACTCCGACAACTTCGGCCGGGTCTTCGTCCACTTCCGCTGGAAGGGCCGCTCGTAGCGGTCAGCGTCGCCGGCGTGCCGGCGGTGGGTGCAAGGCCGTGTCGCTGGGCTCCGGATGGTCGCACAGCCGGCAGGCGCACCGGACGAGACCGCAGTCCGTCCGCGACGACACGACACCTCGGCACTGGTCGTGGGTCGGACTGACCGTCCCCGGCGGTTTGCACGCCATCGACACCGGCTCGTTCGTCGCGACCGGGTCGGCCGGTTCGGCGGGGTTGCGCTTCATCGCTGGTTGCGGGGCTGTCGGGACCGGCTCTGCTGCCCGGGCGTGAGCCGGAACGTGGTGTTCGGCACCGGGCGGGTGGGTGCGTTCCAGTCGGGGCGCTGGTTGGGTGCCGGCCGGGCGGGCGTCCGCGGGAGATGAACGAGGCGGACGACGGGACAGGGCCGGGCGTCCAGGCCACACCGGCAGACGACACGCCACGGTGGGAGCCAACGCCGTCGCGGGCCGTGGGTGATGTGCCGCGTTTGCATAAGGATCTCCTTCGTGGGCGCGGGCTGATGCTCTGTGATGCTGCCTCCCGCCCCGGTGAAGGTCAAGCAATTGCGTTCAATATGGCAGCCAGAAGCTAGCAAAGGGTCGACTACGGAGCCGGCGTGGAGGTCCAGCGCTCGTGACGCCGAGACATTGCGCATCGTTGTTCAGATGAAGCGGGGCATTGCGTGTACATGCGCAGCGAGGGAGGATGGGGTACCGCTTGGGCCTAGGACAAGGAGAGCGACATGCTGAACCTGACGTTCCTGTGGAAGGACGACACCTCTGGCGGCGGTGGCTGCCCGGCTCTGTACGAGGTCGACGGCGGAGGGTATGTCGTGCAAGGCAAGACCATCGACTCCACCACTCGGGCCACGCTGCGCCAGCTCGCCGACGAGGAGGACGCCGTGTTCGTCCCAGCCAACGTCCTCGACCGGCTCGTCGAGGTCAGGCGTGGGACCCACCCGTGACCACGCTCGACCCAACGGAGTTCGCGGTCCAGCTGCGTGGCTTCTCCTACACCGCCTTCCGGCTGGAGTTGCAGCGGCAGTACCACGAGGAGGGGGAGCCGGAGGCCGTGGCGAAGTTCCTCGCCGGGCACCCGGAGCCGGCAACGGCTAATCCGGGCCTCCGGGACTGGTACGCGCAGGTCGAGCAGCAGACCAGCCAGGGTCGGCGCGTCGAGCGGGTCCGGGTGCACGACGACCCGCCCACGGACTACCAGCGGTGGGAGCGCTGGATCGACACCTGGAACGTCGACGCTGGTGAGACCATCCACTACCTGACGCGGGACAGGGCGCAGGAGATCGAGCTGCTGCCGGCCGCCGGCACGCTCAACCCGTCGCGGGCCGCCGGCGCAGTCGACTGGTGGCTACTCGACTCCAACCGGCTGATCGTCATGCACTTCGATGAGGTCGGCCGCCGCCTCCACAACGAACTGGTCGTCGATCCGGCGATGGTGGTGCAGGCGTGCGCCTGGCGCGACCTGGCAATACACCACAGTGCCCCGAGCGGCCTGCGCAACGCCGTCACCTGACAAGGAAAATCCCTTCGTGAGCAACAGCAACCTGGAGCAGTGGCTGAGCCTGCCCGACGGACCGGCCGCCCGGCTGCGCGCCTTACGCGCGCAGACCGGCCGGTCCGGCAAGGAGTTCGCCGAGATGCTCGGCTGGCAACCGTCGAAGGTCAGCCGGCTGGAGAATGGCCGGCAGACCCCCACCTCGGCGGACCTGCACGCCTGGGTGCTGGCCTGCGGCGTCGACGCGGCGGTTGTCGACGAGCTGCGGCAACTGCTCGAGCGGGCGCACACGGCGCACCGGGACTGGCGACGCCGGATGCGCCTGGGGCAGACCCCGGTGCAGAGCGACTACAACGCCTTGACGGACCAGTCGAGCACCATCCGGTACTTCGAGACGGTGTACGTTCCCGGCTATCTGCAGACAGCCGCCTACGCCCGCCGCGTCCTGACCGAGATGGTCGACCTGCACGGCCTGGCGGTCGACGACGTCGACGCCGCCGTGGCCACCCGCATGCAGCGCCAACACGCGCTCTACGACCCTGGCAAGCAGTTCGAGTTCCTGCTGGCCGAGCCGGTACTGCACTGGCGCCTCTGCCCAGCCGACGTCATGCGCGGCCAGCTCGACCGGCTCCAGGCCATCCTCGGGTTGCCGAACATCCGCTTCGGGATCCTGCCCATGCGACCGGCCGCGCCGCTTCGCACCACCCCGCAGAACGCGTTCCAGCTCTACGACCACACCGCGGTGGTGGAGAGCTTCGTCGGCGAGATCGTTTACCGCGACGAACGGGCCACCGCGTACGCCAGAGCCATGGACCGGATGTGGGAGGAAGCCGTGACCGGGGAGGAGGCCCGCCAACTCATTGTCGAGACCGCCCGTGACACGCTTCGGCGCTGAGACTTGGCCTGCCGAGGGGAATTCCGGCGACCCTAGCGATGTGGTCGCTAGGGGTTTGCTTAGCGAGCTTCCCGGACGGACATTTGGGCAGTGAGGCTTTCCGAGTAACGGCCGTTGACGTTGGGTGACGGACTTTAGGTGGTCCGGCCATGTTCGACGTGCAGGATCACAAGGGCCGCTGCGGTGATCCGGCTGATGGTCCAGGGGCAGAGACTGACGTTTCGTAGGG
>DASVVF010000299.1:0-5087 GCA_036386695.1 Catenuloplanes sp.
GCCCGACCCGCGAATCTCCCAGCGCCCCTTCCGGATTCGGAAGGGGCGCTGTTTGTCGTCCGGCGCCCAGCCGCGCGGCGTATCGACCGGCGGGTGCCGGAGGGGCCGATCGGCGGATCGGCTCACCTCGACCGGGCGGAAATCTTTGTGCGGAGATCATTGGCATTTCCCGAACATGAGAGTGATGCTGGTTACCCGTGGGTACAACGGGGCCGTGTCACATGCGGAGGTGCCCATGACCAAGCGGTCGGAGGTTGAGCTACCCGACGGCGTACGGCTGCACGTCGAGGAGTCCGGGCCGTCCGACGCCCCGGTCACCGTGGTTCTGCTGCACGGCTGGACCCTCGACCGACGCACCTGGCACCGGCAGGTGTCCGCGCTGCCGGACGTCCTCGACGGGACCGCCCGCATCGTCGCGTACGACGCCCGGGGGCACGGCCGCTCGGGCAGCACCCGGCTGCACGCGGCCACCCTGAACCAGCTCGGCGACGACCTGGCCGCGGTGCTCGCCCAGGTGGCTCCGGCGGGACCGGTGGTGCTGGCCGGGCATTCCATGGGCGGGATGACGATCATGGAGTACGCGCACCGCCATCCCGAGGACTTCAAGGCCCGGGCCGCCGGCCTGGTCTTCGTGGCCACCACCGCGGAAGGGCATACCCACACCCAGTACGGCCTCTCCCCCCGCCTGGCCCTGCTGATGCGGGCGGCGGAGACGACCGGAGCGGGGGTGCTGGCCCGCTGCGGGGCCTGGCACCCGCACCGGGCGGTGCTGCCCGCGCTGCGCCCCGGTCTGCGCTGGCTGCTGTTCGGCGACCCCTGCGACCCGCAGGACATGCGCCTGACGATCTCCAGCGTGGGTCGCGCGTCACTGCGCTCGATCGGCGGTTTCCGGTCCTCGATCGGCGCCCAGCAGCGGTTGGAGACGCTGGCGGCGCTGGGCGATCTGCCGGCGGCGGCGCTCGTCGGTGACCGCGACCGGCTCACCCCGCCGGCGTGTGCCGAATCCATCGCCCAGGCGTTGCCGGGCACCGACCTGACGGTCTGCCCGGGCGCCGGTCACATGCTGATGCTGGAACGTCCGGCCGAGGTGACGGCCGCGCTGGCGGCGGTGGTCCGGCAGGCGGTGCGGGAACGCTCCGGATCACAACTGGACTGCCCGCGGTGCGGAGACCGGCACCGGGTGGGGACCAACCGGACCACCGGCGAGGAGTTCGGCCGGGCGGCCTGAAACCGGCGCGGCGGGCCGGCCCGCCGGGGCGGGCGGGCGCGCCGACACCCGTACGTCGACAGCGGTTGCCCGCGCCGGGTAGGTTCGACAGCCGGACGTGCCGCCGTACCCGGTGGCGCAATCCCGCCGACCCGAAGGCTGAACCCGGTGCACTACGTAGAGGCATGGCTGGCGACGCTCCCCGCGATCAGTGTCTACCTGATCGTGGGCCTGATCATCGGCATCGAGAGCATGGGCGTGCCACTGCCCGGCGAGATCACCCTTGTCAGCGCGGCGTTGCTGGCGGCGTCGACCGGGTCGGTCGACCCGTTGTGGATCGCCGTGTCCGCTTCCACCGGGGCGATCGTGGGTGACTCGATCGGCTACGCGATCGGTCGTCGGGGTGGGCGGCCGCTGCTGGAGCGGCTGGGGCGTCGCTTCCCGGCGCACCTGGGCCCGGATCAACTGGCCCGCGGCGAGCGGCTGTTCGCCCGCTGGGGCGTGTGGGCGGTGTTCTTCGGTCGGTTCGTGGCCCTGCTGCGCATCCTCGCCGGCCCGATGGCCGGTGCGCTGAAGGTGCCGTACCGCCGGTTCCTGGTCGCCAACGCGACCGGCGGCCTCGTCTGGGCGTTCGGCACCGTCTACCTGCTGTTCTACCTGGGCCGCACCGCCGAGGCGTGGCTCAAGGGTGTCTCCTGGTGGGCGTTGGGCATCTCGGTGGTCTGCGGCATCGCCACGACGTGGTGGCTGCGCCGGCGCGCCCGTGGCGCGATGCGGGCCGAGGCCGGCAGGTCGGCCGATTCCGATGCGGCGACACCGCCGGTCCGCTCGGGTGCGGCGACACCGCCGGCTCCCTCCGGTGCGGCGACACCGCCGGCGGCGGCCGTCGCGCCGGGGCCGCCTTCGTCCGACATACCGGCCTGAGGCGCATTCCCGGGCCAGTACGCTTCTCGTCCGACGCCGTTGCATCCGGACGGGCACGATCGTTAACCGACGCACTCCCGTTCCGCCCAATCCAGCCCCGGGGAGCATGACGAAGGTGACCGACGCGAGCATCCTCCAACAGGAGATCGCCGCCGAGCAGGAACACGTCGACCGGGTGTACACCCGACTCGCTGAACTGCGCCGGACCGCCGCCCAGGCTGAGCAGGACGGCTATCGGATGGCCGGGGTGGGCACCTACGGCTCGCTGGTGGAACGCGACGCGATGGTGTTCCACGCCGCCCGCCGCCGGCACGCCCTGGACGCCGAGCACGAGGGCCTGGTCTTCGGCCGCCTGGACCTGCGCACCGGCGCCGTGCACCACGTCGGCCGGCTCGGCGTGCGGGGGGAGAACGCCGAACCGCTGGTGGTCGACTGGCGGGCGCCCGCGGCGGCGGCCTTCTACCAGGCCACCGCGGCCGACCCGCGCGGTGTGGTGCGCCGCCGGATGATCCAATCGGCCGGCGAACGGGTGACCGGCGTCGAGGACGACCTGCTCGACCCGCAGGCGGCGCCGGCGGAGATGCGGGTGGTGGGCGACGGCGCCCTGCTGGCCAGCCTGGCCCGGGCCACCGGGCGGGGAATGCGCGACATCGTGGCGACCATCCAACGGGAGCAGGACGAGGCGATCCGCTCCCCCGCCTCCGGGGTGACGATCGTGTCCGGTGGTCCCGGCACCGGCAAGACGGCCGTGGCGCTGCACCGGGCCGCGTACCTGCTCTACTCCGACCGCAACCGGTTCGCCGGCGGCGGCATCCTGGTGGTGGGGCCGTCCGGGGTGTTCGTCGACTACATCGCCACGGTGCTGCCCTCGCTCGGCGAGGACACCGCGACGCTGCACTCGCTCGGCTCGCTGGTGGAGGGGGTGCGGGCCCGCCGGGTGGACCCGACCGACGTGGCGGCGGTGAAGGGTTCGCTGCGG
The DNA here is from genome assembly GCA_036386695.1 of Catenuloplanes sp. GTDB lineage: Bacteria > Actinomycetota > Actinomycetes > Mycobacteriales > Micromonosporaceae > DASVVF01. The sequence goes on from DASVVF010000299.1 coordinate 3,111, forward strand.
ATGCGCCGGGTGCTGGAACGCGCGGTGCGCGACACGGTGCCGGGCGGTCCCACCGAGCTGCGGCTGCTCTACCGCGGTCAGTTGCTGCGCCTGAACCAGGGGCAGCTGGAACGCATCCGCGAGCGGGCCCTGCCCCGGGGAGCGCGCCGCAACGAGGTCCGCCGGGCCGGGATCGACGGGCTGTTCAACACCCTGTGGGCGCAACTGCAGCAACTCCGTGGCCGGGGCGGGCTGTCGGGGCAGGCCGAGTTCGAGGACGACCTGTCCGAACGCGAGGAATTCCGCACCTTCCTGCGCGCCTGGTGGCCGATGCTGCGGCCGGGCCATGTCCTGCGCTGGCTGGCCGATCCGAAGCGACTGCGGTCGTACGCGGGGGGCATCCTGTCCCGGGCCGAGATCGATCTGCTGGAGACCGCGTTCGCGCAGTATGTGGAGCAGGGACCGACCATCGCGGACGTGGCGCTGCTGGACGAGTTGGACGAGCTGATGGGCCGCCCCCGGCAGCCGGCGCGGAGGAAACGCGACCAGTACCACGTGATGGACGGCGTCCGGGAGGTGACGACGTACGCGGATCGGCAGCGGGCCGCCCGCCCGGTGGTGGAGCGCCCGGAGGACTACCGCGAGTACGCGCACGTGGTGGTGGACGAGGCACAGGACGTCTCACCCATGCAGTGGCGGATGTTGGGCCGGCGGGCCCGGTTCGCGTCGTGGACCGTGGTCGGCGACCCGGCCCAGACGGCCTGGGCCGGCGATCCGGACGAGCTCGACCGGGCCCGGGACAAGGCCCTGGGCACGCGGGGCCGGCAGGTCTACACGCTGAGCACCAACTACCGGAACCCGGCGGAGATCTTCGAGGTGGCCGCGTCGGTGATCCGCGCCGTCGCCCCGGAACTGCCGTTGCCGACGGCCGTGCGCAGCACCGGGGTGGAGCCGGTGGACGTGGTGGTGCCGGCCGGCGCGTTGCCCGACGCGGTCCGGGCGGCCTGCGCCGATCTGTTGGCGACGGTCCCGGGCACGGTGGGGCTGATCACTCCCGTGCCGCGCCGCGACGAGATAGCCGGCTGGGTCGCCGAGTTGGCCGCCGACCGGCTGCAGGTGGTGACCAGCCTGCAGGCCAAGGGCATGGAGTACGACGGGGTGGTGCTGGTCGAGCCGGGCGCGATCCGCGCCGACTCGGCCTCCGGCGTCCGCACCCTGTACGTGGCGCTGTCGCGGGCCACCCAGCGGTTGACCACCGTCGGCACCGACCCGGCCTGGCGCCCCGCCGGCACCGCCGTCCCGGCCTGAGGCCGGATCGGCAGCCGCCGGGCGGCGGCTGCCGATCCGCTGGTGCCGTGCGGGCGGCGGGTCAGACCCGCGGCCGCGGGATGGACACCACGGAGTACGGGGTGTCCGGGGTGGCCTCGGTCGTGAAGCGGGCGTTGGGCAGGTAGAGCCGGTTGCGGTACGCGGCGACCGTGGTCGGCACGTCGAAGCGCGGGTCGGTGACCCGCTGCACGAACCGGGCCTGCCGGCCGTCGCGGTCGAGCCGGAACACGGCCACGGTGTTGAGGCGGTTCTGCACCACGTAGAGGGTGCGCCCCACGACCAGCAGCCCGTCGCCGTTGATCACGTTCTCGCCGCCGAGGTCGACGGCCGTGGTCACCCCCGTCGCCGGGTCCACCCAGAACAGCAGACCGGTGTTGGACTGCACGATCAGCAGGGCCCGGCCGTTGGGGGTGCGGGCGATGCCGTTGGCGTTGTTGCCGGGGCCGTACTGGATGGCACCGGTCAGCGGCACCCGCACCACCTCGGCGGCGGTCGGCAGGGTCCCGCCCCGCCCGAACGGCAGTTTGTAGAGCACCGGGTTGAGCGAATCGGTGAACCAGGCGGCGTCGCGGGTCAACACGACGTCGTTGACGAAGCTGGCCTGCGGGGTGGCCAACTGGTAGGAGGCGAGCACCACGCCGGTGCGCGCGTCGACCACCCGGGCGTGGG
>DASVVF010000300.1:0-9610 GCA_036386695.1 Catenuloplanes sp.
GAACGATCCCGGTGAGTCCCTGATCGTCCTCAAGCGTGGCGCCGTGGCGGTCTTCCGCACGGCCCCCACCGGGGAACGCGCCGTTCTGACCGTGGTGCGCCCGCCCGACGTGCTCGGCGAGGTGTCGCTGCTGGACGCCTCGACCCGGTCGGCCTCCGCCGAGGCGATCGAGGACTGCACGGCCCTGGCCCTTTCCCGGGGGGCGTTCATGGAGCTGGTGCACTCCAACCCGCGCATCCTGGACGCGGTGATGCGTTCGCTGGGCGGGCTGATCCGCCGGCTCACCGAGCAGAACGCCGACCACGTCTTCCTCGACCTGCCCGGTCGGGTCGCCAAGACCCTGGTCCGGCTGGCCGGCGAGAGTCAGGCCCCGATGATCACGATCGAGCTCAACCAGAGCCAGCTGGCGGAGATGGCCGGCGGTTCCCGGCAGAGCGTCAACCAGGCGATCGGTTCGTTCGCCAGCCGGGGCTGGCTACGCACCGAGGGGCGGCGCATCGTGGTGACCGACGTCGGAGCGCTGCGCCGGCGCGCCGGAATGGCCGACCGCTGACCTCCCGCGCCCACCCCCGGCGCCCAGGCGCCCACCCCGGCGCTCAGGCGGCCACCCTCGGCGCCCAGGCGGCCACCCCGGCCGCTCAGGCGGCCACCGGGGTGGGCGCTTCGACCGGCACGGCGACCCGCTGACTCTTGGCCTTCTGGGCGTACATGTCGACGTACTCGCGGCCGGAGAGCTCCATCAGCTCGTACATGATCTCGTCGGTGACCGCGCGCTCGACGAACCGGTCACCGGCCATCCCCGCGTAGCGGGAGAAGTCCAACGGCGCCCCGAAGCGGATCCTGACCCGCTGCACCTTGGGGATCAGCTTGCCCGGGGGCTGGATCTCGTCGGCGTTGAGCATCGCGACCGGGATGACCGGCGCGCCGCTCTCCAGGGCCAGCCGCGCCACCCCGGTCTTGCCGCGGTAGAGCCGCCCGTCCGGCGAGCGGGTGCCCTCCGGGTAGATGCCGGCGAGGTTGCCGCCCCGCAACACCCCCAGTTGGGTGTCCAGGGCGGCCTGGGCGGCCCGCCCGCCCGACCGGTCGACCGGGATGGTGCCGGTGCCGACGAAGAACATCTTGGTCAACCACCCCTTGATGCCCTTGCCGGTGAAGTACTCGGCCTTGGCGACGAAGGTCACCCGACGCCGGATGATCAACGGCATGAAGATCGAGTCCGAGAACGAGAGATGGTTGCTGGCCAGGATGGCCGGGCCCACGTCCGGCACGTGGTGCAGGCCCTCGACCTGCGGCCGGAACAGCAGTTTCAGCCACGGCCCCAGCACCACGTATTTGAGCAGCCAGTACAGCACCGGTGTCCTTCTCCCCAGAACCTCGCGCGCCCGATCCGCCGGCCGACGCGCGGAACTGTCGGTTATGAGCCTACGAAGCGAAGACGGCACGCCACAACGCACTCCCGGAAGAGGTACCTGTCGTGTCACCATTCAGTGCACAGCGCGCGCTGCCACCCGGGCGGCGGCGCGGCCAGTGTCGTGGCGGCGGACCGGACGACCGCCACCGGCGCGGGCGGCAGAGGCGCACGATCGCGCCAGCAAGGAGTGTGTGCGGTGTCAGCGGGTGGGGCCCGGCGAGGGCGGCGCGACAACGGACTCGACGCGACGAAATACGCCGTGGTGGGCGATGTGGACCCCCGTGTCGGCGAACACCTGCTCGATGTGCTGGCCGCCGGTGGCATCGCCGCCTACCTGCAGCCCTCGGCGGACCTCAACCCGATCACCCGCACCACCACCTTCCCGGCGCGTCCCACCGACCGGCTCTTCGTCGATCATCTGCATCTGGCCATCGCTCGCGACTACATGGCCCGCCTGGCCGAGGACACCGGCCCGGTGGCGCCCGGCGCGGCACCCGAGGGCGGCGCGCCCGGCGGTGGGTCGACGCCGGGTCGCGACGGATCCGCCGGCACCCCCGATCCGGACGTCGAGGCGGAATGGGCCCGCATCGTCGCCGGCTTCCACACCGATGTCGATCCGACAGCGGCGCCGTGGCCGGCGGCGGAGAACCTCGACCCGACCCGCGAGCCGCGGCCCGCCCCGCAATCCGACCCCACCCGCGACGACAGCCCGCCGCGCCGGCGCGCCTCCGACCGCGCGGAGACGCGTACCGACCAGCCGCCGGAGACCGGCACGGAGACCGGCGAGAGTCACCGGCTGCCCTCGGCCGCCGACTTCTCCGGAATCTCGCTGGGCCGCCCGGAGGACCGTTCCCTGCTCGACGGCCTGGACACGTTCGGGGCGGGGCTGCCCGACGACGCCGACGAGGGCTACACCCCGCCGCCCCCACCACCGCTGCCGCGGATCTCGAAGTACGCCGCGGTAGCCCTGTTCGCGCTGGTGGGCGGCGCCGTGCTGTTCCTCTTCCCGGATCTGATCCCGACCGACCGCAACCTGGTCACGCTGGTCGGCTTCGCCGCCATCCTCGGCGGCTTCGGCACGCTGGTCTGGCGGCTGCGCCCCGGTGACGACGATGACGACCTGGACGACGGCGCGGTGGTCTGACCGCTGCACCGGCGCTCCACCAGCACCCCGCCAGGGTGTGAACGAGACAAATGTCATTGACGGCTGTCGTCGTTCAGTCATCGACGCGTAACCTGACGTGAGTACCCCGTGGTGGGCTCCGCGCACCAACGGCTGCGCCGTGAGGTCCACACCGCCGACGCAAGCCGGTGTCGCCTCACCCGACAACGAGCGAGGTGCCGGATGCGCCAGAGTTCCCTCGTCGTGGTGGCCAACCGCCTGCCGGTCGACGACAGCATGGCCCCCGACGGCGCCTGCGAATGGCGGCGCAGTCCCGGCGGGCTGGTCAGCGCCCTGCACGCCATCCTGCGCCAGACCCCGGCGACCTGGGTCGGCTGGGCCGGCGGCACCGGGCCGGCGCCCAGCCTGCCGGACATCGGCAGCCTGCGGATGCGCACGGTGGCCCTGTCCGACCACGACTTCCGGCAGTACTACGAGGGCTTCGCCAACTCGACGTTGTGGCCGCTGTACCACGACGCGGTCGAGCAGCCCGTCTACCACCGGCCGTGGTGGGAGGCGTACCAGGAGGTCAACCAGCGGTTCGCGGAGGCGGCTGCCGAGGTCGCCGAGCCTGGCGCCGTCGTCTGGGTGCAGGACTACCACCTGCAACTGGTCCCGGCGATGCTGCGCGCCCTGCGCCCCGACGTGGTCATCGGATTCTTCCTGCACGTCCCGTTCCCGCCGCCGGAGCTGTTCATGCAGCTACCGCGCCGGGCCGAGCTGCTGCGCGGCATGCTCGGCGCCGACCTGGTCGGCTTCCAGCGGGCCCAGGCCGCGCACAACTTCGCCCAGCTCGCGGCCAAGCTGCTCGGCGTGCCCGCCACCGACCGGCGGATCGGCGTCGACGGGCGGGTGGTGCGCACCGGGGCGTTCCCGGTCTCCATCGACGTGACCGAGATGCACGCCCTGGCCCAGCATCCCGACGTGGTGGCCCGGGTCCGCCAGCTGCGCGCCGACCTCGGCGGGCCGCGCCAGGTGCTGCTCAGCGTCGACCGGCTCGACTACACCAAGGGCATCGAGCACCGGCTGACCGCGTACAGCGAGCTGCTCGACGAGGGCCGGGTCAAGGTTCGCGACACGGTCATGCTGCAGGTGGTGGTGCCCGGCCGGGAACGGGTGGAGCACTACCGCATCCTGCGCGACCGGGTCGAGCGCGAGGTCGGCCGGATCAACGGCGAACACGGCCGGGTCGGCGAGCCCGCCGTGCACTACCTCAATCAGCCGTTCGACCGCGCCGAGCTGGTCGCCCTCTACCAGGCCGCCGACGTGATGGTGGTGACCCCGCTGCGCGACGGGATGAACCTGGTCGCCAAGGAGTTCGTCGCCGCCCGGGTCGACGGCGGCGGCGCCCTGGTGCTCAGCGAGTTCGCCGGTGCCGCCGACGAACTGCACCGGGCGTTCCTGGTCAACCCGCACGACCTCGACGGCCTCAAGCGCACCCTGATGGCCGCGCTGGAGGCCCCGGCCGACGAGCTGGCCGCCCGCATGACCGACATGCGCGCGCAGCTGCGCGAACACGACATCCTCGCCTGGGCGCGGTCCTATCTGGCCGCGCTGGAGGGCACCGGCTCCCTGGCCGCCCGCCTGAACAGCTGAGCGCGGCGGCCACCACCCGGGGGGTGCGCCATCACGCCCAGGCGGGCTGCTCCTCCAGCACCGCCCAGGTCTGCGGACCGACCACCGCGTCGGCCACCAGACCGCTGCCGCGCTGCATGCTGCGCAGCACGGCGGCCGTACGCGGGCCGAAGCTGCCGTCCACGGTCACCGCGTAGCCCTGGATGATCAGCCGCTGCTGCAGGTGCTCCACCTCGGCTCCCTCGGCGCCCTGGCGCAGCGTCGACCGACCGGGCGCGGCGACCGCCCGACCGCCCGGGCCGGCGCCCGTCGTGGCCGCGCCGGCACCGCCCGAGGGCGAGGCGGCCACCCCGGTCAGCGGGGCCGCGTCGAGTACCGCCCAGGTCGCCCGGCCGACCACGCCGTCGATGGCCAACGTGTGCTCGCGCTGGAAGGCGCGCACCGCCGCCTCGGTACGACTACCGAAGTCGGCGTCGTCGGCGATGAAGTAGCCGTGCGCCTGCAGGCGCTGCTGCAGCACCTGCACGAAGGCCCCCCGCGCGCCGCGGCGCAGCACCGGCCGGGTCGACGGCGCACCGCCGGTGTTCACCGCGCCGGGCGCGACCGCCTCGATGGCGAACGGGCGCTGCCGGGCGAAGGCGTCGTTCGCCGCGCCGGCCAGGAACAACCTCGGCGACTGGTCCGCCGGCATGTTGTCGAGGATCGCGAGATGGAAGCTGTGGTAATCGCCCTCGAACGCGCCGTCCTGCCAGACGTCCAGCAGCTCCTGGGTGAACCGGCCGTTCTGCTCGCCGTCATAGGAGAGCTGGTTGTCCTGGCAACCGGAGATCAGCAGCACGCTGGCCCGTACCCCGGCGGCCGCCTTCGGCCCGGACAACAGCCGCACGGTGGCGTACAGCGGGCCCATCGCCGCGACGTTGCGCTGCTGCGCCTCCACCGGCAGGTTGCGGGTCCGGGGCAACGCCGCGGCGCTCGGGTCCCCCGGCGCCGCCCCCTCGGCGGCGTACGACGGGGGCGGCAGCGCGCCGGTGGCGCCACGCCCGCCGGCGGTCATGGTGGGCAGCACCCGCGGCACGTCGGCCCGCACCGCCGCCGCCCGCATCCGCTGGGCCGCCATCACCTTGGCGGCCGTACCGCTGTGGCAGCTGTCGGCCAGCATCACGACGCGCACCCCCGGGGCGAACTGCGACCACATCCGGTGGAGCTCGTCGTCGACGAGTTGCCGGTCCCACAGCACCAGGGTCTCGTCCTGGCGATCGTCCTCGTCCCCGTCCACATCGGTGACCTGGCCGCCATGACCGGAGTAGGTGAACAGCAGGATGTCGCCACCACTGAGTTCACCGGCGGCCCGGCGCAGTTCGGCGAGCACCGTGGTCGACGTGGCCTGCTCGTCGAGCAGCATGGTGGGCCGGTACCCCTGGCTGACGGCGAGAGCGCACATGTCCGTGGCGTCGTTGACGCAGCCGGCCAGCTCACCGTCCCAGCCGCCGTACGCAGTGGGATCGACGTGATTCAATCCGACATGAATGGAGTATCCGATGGCCATGGTCGCGTCCCCGTTTCTGTTTGGGTGACCGATCCCAGGTCAGGCCGACCACCTGAGCCCCGGGTGGGTCAGCCGCCACGGGGGTTCTTCTCGACCGCGGTCACCGCCCGGCGGCTTCGCGAGTCCTCGCCCCCGACGCTACCAATCAGGCGGTGGGGCGCGGCGTTATGACGGAATCCGCGGTGCCCGCCGGAGCCTTCTCCAGCCAGTCGAGAATCGCGTCGATCGGTTCACGCCAATTCGGGTCCAGCATCATGGCGTGGCCCATGCCGGGGAACAGCAACGGCGCCCCACCGAAGTCGCGGGCCGCCCGCCGCAGCGAGCTGGCCGGCACGACGCGGTCATCCGGACTGCCCAGAACCAGCACCGGCGGGTCACCCACCGGCGCTTCCGGCACCCGACCGGCCAGCAACTGCCACTGCGCCCGCGCCCCGGCCCGACCCGACCGCCGCAGATAGCCGCCGGCCTCCTGCTCCGGCAGCCGCGGGCTGAACAGCTGCCGCCGGTTCAGCCGCAGCCCGGCGCCGACCACCGCCGGCAGCGTGCCGGCCGGGTTGGCGCGCAGGGCGGCACCGAGCGTGGCCCACCCGCCGAGCACCGGCGCGACCAGCACCGCGGCCCGGGCCGGATAGCGGGCCAGCGCACGGGCCACCACGAGCGCCCCGGCGCCGTGTCCGACCAGCACCGCCTGGCGCGGCAGGCCCGCCGCCACCTGGACCACGTCATGCGCGTACGCCCGCAGGTCAGCGCGCGGCCGGCGGCCGCTGCCGCCGTGGCCGCGCAGGCTCAGCGCGTACGCCGGGTAACCGCGCTCGGCGGCCGCACCCAGCCAGTGCTCCGCGTACACCCAGGCACCGTGGCCGAAGCCGGGTACGAACAGCACCGGCGCCCGCCCGTCATCAGCGGCCGGGGCGGCGCTGAGCACCTCCCGGTGCACCGGCGGCACCGGGGCGGCCCAGTCGGCGAAGCGCAGCACCCGGGTCCGGCGCGACGCGCTCACCGGGCCGGCTCCCACGCGTCGAGCGCCTTCTGCAGGGCCCGGAGGTAATCCACGTGCGACACCTCGAACCAGTGCCGGTGGGAGTCACGCAGCCGCGCGCCGGTCCAGCGTCGCCCGGGCGCCCCGGTGACCACCGGCCACGAGGTGGCCGCCCGCTGCGGCGCCGACTCGCGTAGTCGCAGCCACCGGGCGATCGCCACCGTCTGCCAGTGCACCAGCGTGAACAGGCCCGAGTCGGGTTGCAGCAGACCTGCCACGGCCAGCGTCGGATAGCGGCGGGCGAACGCGTGCAGGTGCAGCCCGGGCCGCCCGTCGGCATCGGTGTCGAGTAACTCCGGGGCGAGGAACTCCAGTTCAGGGCGGTAGCCGGTGGCCAGCACGACCAGGTCGGGGTCGATGAACCGGCCGTCGGTCAGCTCCACCTCGCCGCGGTGGAACCGCGCCACGTCCGGCACCGGGCTGATCGAGCCGTGGCTGACGTGGTGGAGGAGCTGACTGTTGACGATGGGATGGGTCTCGTACACCCGGTGGTCCGGCTTCGGCAGGCCGAACCGGGTCAGGTCGCCAACGGTCAGCCGCAGCGTCCAGTGGTACAGCCATTGGCGTACCCGCAGCGGGACCCGCAGCCCCTGCAGCCGGTCGTTGACCTGGTCGGCCGGGCGACCCAGCAGGTACTTGGGCAGGTACCAGTAGCCGCGGCGGGTCGAGTGCCAGCACGGCGCGCCCTGCCCGGCGGCCTCGACGGCGACGTCGCACCCGGTGTTCCCGCCGCCGACGACCAGCACCCGCCGGCCCCGCAGCCGCGCGGAGTCGTGGTACGCCGACGCGTGGATCACCTCGCCGCGGAAGTCGTCGACGCCGGGGTACGCCGGGATCCGGGGTGCCCAGTTGTGCCCGTTGGCCACCACCACGGCGGCGTAGCGCTGGGTGTGCTCGGCACCACCGCGTCCGGTGCTGCGGGTGGTGACGTCCCACCGGTCACCGTCGACCGGGTCGACCCGGACCACCTCCGTGCCGAACCAGATGTGCTCGCGCAGGCCGAAATGGTCGGCGTACCGCTGCAGGTACGTCAACAGTTTGCTGTGGTGCGGGTAGTCGGGCCAGGAGTCCGGCATCGGGAAGTCCGGGAACTGGGTCAGCGGCCGCGACGAGATCAGATGGGTGCTCGCGTACAGCGGGCTGCGCTGGTGCCGCCGGTTCCAGGCGCCACCGACATCGCTTTCCCGCTCGTAGCAATCGACGGCGAAGCCGTACTCACGCAGGTTCTTCACTGCGGTCAGACCGCTGCCGCCGGCGCCGATGACACAGACGGCGCGGCTCCGGTCCGGAACGGCGTTGGTGGACAGCGAGGGATCTCCTTAGCGACGGCGACGCTGCGAAATCCTCTCGGCTTACGCCGCGCTTGTCCATCCCACCACGGCCGGGATCGGGACCGGGCGCCGACGGCCCCTACATCCGTCGGCGCCCGGCGCCGGTCCGTCGGAACGGACCGGCTTTACCCCCTCAACCCTGCCCACCCGATACCCGCGACAGGTGGGGCCAAACGCACCGGCTCAGGCAGTTTGCCGGTTCTGCCCGGCGAAGATCGGTCCGGGTGGGACCGCCCGGCTCAGCGACGCGTTGCCGGGTTCGCCCGACGAACCCACCCGACCCAGGTGATGATCATCGCCGCGCCGGCGGGCGGCTTTACCCGGTCGCGGTGGGCCCGGTACGGTGCGAGGGCCGCAGTGTTCGGGAAGCCGGTGAGATTCCGGCGTGGTCCTCGCCACTGTGACCGGGGAGCAAACCTCCGCTTCGCCACTGGGCCCGCACGGGTCTGGGAAGGCATGGAGGGGCGCGTCGATCCGGAAGCCAGGAGACCGGCTGCGGCACGCACCGCATCGCCACGAGGCATGGACGAGAGGATCACCCGAGATGACCGCACCCACCATTGCCGCGCCCGCCGCCGACCAGGTCCAGGTTCCCGCCTGGGCGTGGGCGCTGACGCTGTTCGCCGCCGGCTTCCTGTACCTGCTCCTGCAGGACAACGGCGCCCTGCTGGCCCAGTACGCGCACACCGTGCACGAGTTCACTCACGACGGTCGGCACGCCCTCGGCGTGCCGTGCCACTGAACCGGCCGGTCGAGCCGATGCCCACGCTGACTTTCGGCGCGATCCTGGGCCGTGGCCTGATCGCGGGCGCGGCGGCCGGCGTCACGGCCGCCACGGCGGGCCTGCTGGTGGTCCAACCACCACTGCGGGCCGCGCTGGCCATCGAACACAGCCGTACCGCCGGCACCGCCGCCCACCACGAGGACATGTTCACCCGCCCGGTGCAGATGCTCGGCGGGGCGATCGCCGCACTGGCCGTCGGGCTCGCCCTCGGGGCGATCTTCGCGGTGGTCTTCGCCCGCTGGCGGCACCGGCTGCCGGCCGACACCGACTTCGGCCGGGTGGTGTTGCTGGCCACCGCGGGGTTCGGTTGCCTGGCGTTACTGCCCGCCCTGAAATACCCGGCCAACCCGCCCGGCGTCGGCGACCCGGACACCGTCACAACCCGCACGGTGGCGTACCTGTCCCTCATCGCCGCCGCCCTCGCCGTCACCTGCCTGGCCTTCCTGGCCCGGCAACGGCTCGCGCGGCGCGGGGTACCCGCCCCGCAGCGCGGCGCGCTGGTCGCGGTCGGCCTGATCATCGGGTACGCCGCCCTGCTGGCGGTGCTGCCCCGGCACGCCGACCCGGTCCCCGCCGACCTGCCGGCCGAACTGTTGTGGCGGTTCCGGCTGGCGTCGCTGGCCGAACTCGCCGTCCTCTGGGCCACCCTCGGGCTGACGATGGGGCTGCTGGTCAGCCCCCGGCGGGTCGACGGCGTCGAACGCGACGCCACGGCGGGCGCGACCCTGGCCCGGTGACCGCGGCCACCTCGGGAGCCGAGCG
>DASVVF010000301.1:0-6493 GCA_036386695.1 Catenuloplanes sp.
CGCGCGCGGCCGTGCGCGGAACACCGGCGTGCGGCGGACCGCTCAGGCCTTCGGCACCAGACCGAAAGAGATGATCCGCTCCGGCGTCATGCCGGCCGGGATGGCACCGGCACCCTGCAGGATCGCGATGCTGCGGGCCACCCGGCCACTGTCCAGCGCGCCGACCGGCACCCCGGAACCGTCGGACCGCACGAACGACGCCATCAGGGTCAGCTCGGCCGCGGCCGCCGCCGGGATCGCCGTCGGGACGTACTTCTTGAGGATCTCGCCGGCCTCGGCCGGATTGGTGATGGCGTAGTCGAGGCCCTTGAGCAGCGCGGCGGTGAACTTCTTCACCATCTCCGGCTTCTCCTGCGCCAGCTTCGACGAGGTGATCAGCACGTTGCCGTACAGGTCGGTGAGGTAGTCGCTGTACGGCAACAGCACGGCCTTCTTGCCCTTGGCGACCGTCTCGACGGTCGGCTTGCCGACGACGAACTGCCCGATCCCCTGCACCGCTCCGGAGGCCAGCGTGCCCATCAGCGTCTGGGCGGTGCCGTTGACCCAGGTGACCTTCTTGTCGTCCACCTTGGCCATCTTGGCGTACGTCGGGAAGAGGTTGCGGACGACCGAGCCGGGGGTGTCGGCCAGCGTCTTGCCCTCCAGGTCCTTCGGGTTGGTGATCCCGTTGCCCTCCAGGGTCACGATGGCCGCCATCGTGCGCTGCTGGATGCCCGCCACCGCGGTGAAGTCCTTCGCCTGGCCGCCGCCCATCTGCAGCAGACCACCGGTGAGGTCGATCGGGGTGAAGTGCGCCTGGCCGCTGGTGACGAACTTGATGTTGTCGCCGGTGCCGTTGCCCGGCTTGATGTCGACGTTGAAGCCGGCGTCCTTGAAGAAGCCCTTCTCCTTGGCCACGTAGGCGTAGGCGTCCCGGCCGAAGTTTCCGAATGACGTCAGGTACGTCACCTGCTCGCTCGCCGCGGCGCCACCGTCGGTCTTCTTGTCGGCGTCGTCCGAGCCACTGCAGCCGGCCGTCACCACGAGTGCGGTGGCCAGCGTCGCGGCAGCGAACGTTCTGGTGAGCCTTCTCATGAAACCCAATTCCTTCCCAACACGAGGGGTATTCGCGGATTCCCGGCATCCTCGCCGACACGCGGGTTCGTCGGGCCGGGCGGCGTCGGGTGGGGAACCGACACCGCATGGTGCTGAGGATCTTTCGCGCAGACAGCGTAGGCGTGCCTCAGGTTGATGGCACCAGATCGTCCACGTTGCAGTACGGACACGAAAGTCACCCCAAGCCCATACGAAGAGTGCGCGGTACCGGGTATACGCCGGCAACACAATGCAGCTAGCGTGTCGGTCGGCGCATCGTCATCAGTCGAAGCCAGATGGGCCCACGCGACCAGAACGGGAAGTCCACCGAGATGATCCGACTCGCCGGGGTGTCCCGGAGCTTCGCTGGACGTACCGGCGTGGTCGAGGCCCTACGCGGTATCGACCTGCACGTCGACGAGGGCGAGTTCGTCGCCGTCGTCGGCCGCTCAGGCTGCGGAAAGTCCACTTTGCTGCGGGTGGTCGCCGGGCTGCTGGCCCCGACCTCGGGTGCGGTCAGCGTGGCCGGGCAGCCGGTGGTCAAGCCGCGCCGGGACATCGCGATGCTGTTCCAGCGGCCGGCGCTGCTGCCGTGGCGCACCGTCCTGGACAACGTCCTGCTACCGGTCGAGATCTTCGGCTGGCGGCGGGGCGAGCACCGGGCGCGGGCCCACGAGTTGCTGGAGATGGCCGGGCTGGGCGGCTTCGAGCGGCGGCTGCCGCACGAGCTGTCCGGCGGGATGCAGCAGCGGGTCGCCCTGTGCCGGTCGCTGATCGGGCGGCCCCGGGTGATGCTGATGGACGAGCCGTTCTCGGCTCTGGACGCGCTGACCCGCGAGGAGCTCTCCGGCGAACTGCAGCGGGTCCACATGGAGCACGGCGCGACGATCATCTTCGTCACCCACTCGATCGACGAGGCGATCCTGCTCGCCGACCGGGTCGTGGTGCTCAGCCCACGGCCGGGCCGGATCCAGCGGATCCTGCCGATCGACATCCCCCGACCGCGCACGTTGGGCCGCACCGCGCACCTCGACGAGGTGGCCCGGTGCAGCGCCGAACTGCACGAGCTGCTCATGCGGCGCGAACAGCCCGCGCCGGCCGGCGCGGCATGAGCGAGTGCACCGAGCGCATGCGAAAGGCTGATACGGCATGAGCGGGGGAGAGGGCGGGATGAACGGCCAACGACCGATGCGGGTGTGCGTGTTCATCGAACCGCACCGCGGCGCCACCTACGACGACCAGCTGCGCTTCGCCCGGCAGGCCGAGGACTGCGGGTACGACGGCCTGCTGCGCGCCGACCATTACCAGACGATGAGCGACGACGACGGCGCGCCGGGACCGACCGACGCCTGGATCACCCTGGCCGGGTTGGCCCGGGAAACCACCCGCCTGCGGCTCGGCACCCTGGTCAACTCGGCCACGTTCCGGCTGCCCGGGCCGCTGGCGGTGCTGGTCGCCCAGGTCGACCAGATGAGCGGCGGCCGCGTCGAGCTGGGCATGGGAGCCGGCTGGTACGAGCGGGAGCACACCTCGTACGGCATCGCGTTCCCGCCGATCGGGGAACGCTTCGACCGGCTGGCCGAGCAGCTGGCCGTGGTGACCGGGCTCTGGTCCACGCCGCCCGGATCCCGGTTCAGCCATCCCGGCAAGTACTACCAGCTGCTCGACGCGCCGGCGCTACCCAAGCCGGTCCAGCGACCGGGGCCACCGATCATCGTCGGCGGGCGCGGCCCCCGGCGTACCCCGGAGTTGGCCGCCCGCTACGCCGACGAGTTCAACATGCCGTTCAAGTCGGTGGCCGAGACGGCGGCCGCGTTCGACCGGGTCCGCGAGGCGTGCCAGCGGGTCGGCCGACCGGCCGACCGGCCGCTGGCGCTGTCCGCCGGCATCGTGGTGGCGATCGGCCGGACCGACGCCGAGGCGGCGCGGCGGGCGGCTCCGCTGCACGTCAAGAGCGCCCTTCCGCCGGAGGACCCGGTGGTGGGCTCGCCGGCCCGGTTGGCCGACCGGATCGCCGAGTTCGCCGCTATCGGCGCGAGCCGGGTGCACCTGCGCCTGGTCGACCTCGCCGACCTCGACCACCTGGACCTGATCGCCGCCGAGGTGCTGCCCCGACTGGACCCGGTGGCGTCGCCCGGCGACCGTTGAGCCCGGTGGAACTTCCGCCGCCCGGACAAAGCGCCGAGAACGCCGTGCGGTGCGGCCGATGGAGGTTGGCGGTACGGCGTGCCGGGTCGTAACGTCCCCCGCATGGCGCTTCGGACCTGGGCGAGGGTGATGCTCGCCGCGGTCGGCGCCGGCCTGCTGGCCGGCACCGGCCAGCTCGGTCTGGCGTACGGCCTGGGCCTGGTCCGCTTCGCCCGCGACTTCGGCCGCAACGGACGCGACGAGTGGGCCGCGCAGGTCACCTGGGTGGTCTGGATCGCGATGCTGGCCGCCGTGGCCGGGACGGTGGCCGGCGACCGGCTGGCCCGGCGGTTGGCCGCCCGGGGCGCCGGGCCGGCCAGTGCGACGCTGCTGGGCGGCGGGCTGGCGGCCGCGGCGATGGCCGCGATGGCCGTGCTCCCGGCCCGGGCGGCAGTGCTGCCGGGGGTGGCGACCGCCTCGGTGGCCGGGGTGTCGGTCCTGCTCGGGGCCGTCGTCGGCGTGCTCGCCGGGGGTGCCGTGCTGGCCCGGCGGGTGGTCGGCTGGAGCATCGCGGCGGTGTCCGCGACCGTGTGGCTGGTGGCACTGGTGTCGGTGGCCCCATCACTCGGCGCCGCCAACGCCCGGGTGATCATCCGGCTCGGGGTGTTCGAGCCCGCCTGGCTCAGCGTCCGCCTGGTGCCCCGGATCGCCGTGGTGACCATGGCGGCGGTCGCGTTGGTGGCGGCGGCGGTGGTCGGCGCCGTCGCCCGCCGTCGGGGTATCCCCCCGATCACCGCGGCTGCCGCCGGACTCGCCGGCCCGGGGCTGCTGTCCGTGGCGTATCTGATCGTCGGCGTCGGCGGCGGTGGCGACCGGTTCCAGGACGCGCCCTACTGCGGAGCCCTGGTCGCCGTCGCCGCCGGGCTGCTCGGTGGGGTCCTCGCGGTGCTGGTACACCGCTACGACCCGGTAGCGGAACCGGCCCGGCAGCCGAGCAGCGAATCAGCGCCGGAAACCGCCCGCCAGCCGGCCGGGGATCCGATGCCCCTGCCCGCCCGGCAGCCGGCCGGGCACCCGATGCCCCTGCCCACCCGCCAGCCGGCCGGGGATCCGGTCCAGCCGCCCGGCAGCGGGTCATGGTCACCGGCTCCGGCCCGGGGCACGGAGCCGACCCGGGGCACGGAGCCGACCCGGCAGAGCTATCGACCGCCGCGGGAGGCCTCCTACCCGCCCCAACAGCAGGGCTACCGACCGGCCGACGCGGCCCACAACCCTCCCCAGCAGCACGGCTACCGACCGACCCAGGAGACCTACCGACCGGCCTGGGATGGCTACGGCGGCCCGGAGCAGAGTTCCGGAACGCCGCAGCAGGCCTTCGGCAGCCGTCAGCAGGGCTTCGGCCGGCAGCAGGAGCCCTACCTACCCGCCGGGGAAACCTACGCCCCGCAGCAGGGATACCCGGCGCCACAGCACCCCGGCGGTCCGGCGGCTGGACGGTCACCGGTCGGGCCGGACCCGACCAACGAGGCAACGCCGTGGGCTGAGCCGTACCCGCCGGCGGCTGAGCCGTACCCGCCGACACGCCGGCCGGCGGTCCAGCCCTACGTGCCCAACCGCCCGCGACCGGCCCGCCCCGGCGACTCGTTCGCCCACCCGCCGGAGCGGGTCCAACCGCCGACCATCGGCCGGTCCTCCGGACCTGTCACCCCGCCGGGCGTGGGCCGGACCTCCGGACCGCTCACCCCGCCGCTCACCCCGCCGGGCGCGGGCCGGGCCTTCGGGACGACGGCGCCGCCGGTCGGCGGGGTGGGGCCGGACGCGGCGGGCAACGCCGGCCCGGGTACCGGTGGCGCCGACCCGGCCGAGCGCCGCTCCCGGCGGTGGGGTACCGGCGCGTTCCGCCGGCCGAAACCGACCGGAACCGGTGACCCGGCCGGAACCGGTGAACCGGCCGGCCGCGCGCCGGCCCTCGACGGTGGCGCCCGGGCGCCCTCCGGCCCGGACGACGAGTACGTGAACTGGGTCAACGGCCTGGGCGGCGCCGGACCGGACGATCAGGGCCGCTGAGCCGCACCGCTCAGAGCGACCAGCCGAAGTGGTCCAGCGGGCCCGGGCGGGCGCTGAGTTTCCACTGCTGGGCGCCGGTCAGGCACTGGGCGACGTACTGCTTGGCGAAGGCCAACGCGGTGGGTACGTCGTCGCCGAGCGCCAGCCGCGCCGCGATGGCCGCCGAGAAGGTGGAACCGGCGCCGTAGGTGTTGCGGGTGACCACCCGGGGAAACCGCAGAAACGTCGCTCCGGTGTCGGTCCACAGCGCGTCGAGCGCCTCGTCGCCGGTGCTGACCATGTCGCCACCGGTGACCACCACGTACTTCGGGCCGTTGGAGGCGATCTGGGCCGCAGCCCCGGCCATGTCCGCCGGGGTGGCGACCTGCCAGCCCACCAGTGCGGACGCCTCTTCCCGGTTGGGCGTGGCCACCAGGGCGAACGGCAGTATCCGCTCGATCGCCTTCACCAGGCCCTGCCTGCGTCCACTGGACGCGGTGAGCACCGGGTCGACAACCAGGTTGGGTAGCAGACCGGCCCGCGCCCGCGCCGCGACGACCCCCGCCACGTCCGCGGTCGCCAGCATCCCGGCCTTGACCGCGCCGACCGGGAGCCCGTCGAGCACCGCGTCGAGCTGGGCGTCGACCACGGTGGTGGGCAGCCCGTACACATCCCGCATGCCGCGGTAGTTCTGCGACGTCACCGCCGTGACGGCCGAGGCGCCGTAGGCGCGCAGCGCGGCGAAGACCTTGAGGTCGGCCTGGATGCCCGCCCCGCCGCCGGCGTCCGAGCCGGCGATGGTCAGGGCCACCGGTGGTGTCATGTGGTTTGTCTGCTTCCTGGTCCTAGAGTCGGTCTTCCCACGGTGCGCGGACCTCGAGCGTTGGTCAGCTCCGGCTCGAACCGACGCACTTAGTCGCACCGGCCATCACCGGACCCGCCGACCGCCGACCGCCGGCCGCGCCGGGCCCCGCCACGTGGGCACCGCTCAGCGCACGTCCCAGACCGGTTCGGGCGTTTCCACCACCTCACCGTCGCCCCCGAACAGGATGAACCGGTCAAAAGACCGGGTGAACCACCGGTCGTGGGTGACCGCCACCACCGTCCCGTCGAAGGCCTTGATGCCCTCCTCCAGCGCCTCCGCCGAGGCCAGATCCAGGTTGTCGGTCGGTTCGTCCAGCAGCAACACGGTGGCGCCGGACAACTCCAGCAGCAGGATCTGGAACCGTGCCTGCTGGCCACCCGA
>DASVVF010000302.1:0-7656 GCA_036386695.1 Catenuloplanes sp.
TGATCTCGTCCCACGCGTTGATCCGGTAGCCGGCGGCCGCCAGGGCGGCCGCCTCGTCGGCGGGGAACCCGGGCTCCACGTGGGCCACCCGGCCGACCACGTGGCAGCGCGGCCGGGCGGTCGCCGTGGCCATGTCCAGCCCGTCGACGAGGACCCCGACGAGGGTGTCCAGCAGGGCCGAGCGGATCCGGGAGGCCCCCGCCGAGCCGGCCGCCACCACCAGCTCGTCGTCGTCGTCCACCACGACCAGTGGGCACATCATCGACGACATCCGCCGGCCGGCCGCCAGGTCGGGGGTGATCAGCTCGCCCTCGCCGAGCATCGAGTTGAGGTTGACCCCCAGGCCCGGCAGCCACACCCCGGCGCCCAGCCCGAGGGTGGTGGTCACCACGCAGGCGTTGCCGTCGGCGTCGACCACCGACACGTTCGTGGTATCCCCGAGCCGTTGCCGGCCCCGGTCCCGCAACGTGTCGGCGACCGCCACCGTCCGGGCCGGGCGGGGCTGGTCGACCAGGTCCGCCGGCAGGGCGGCGATGGTGTCGATGGTCCCGTTCAGGTCATGTCGGGCGAACACGTGGTGCCCCGCCAGCCGGGCGTGCCCGACCGGTAGTTCCAGCACCCGGTACGCGTTCAGGTCGGCCGGGCCCAGGGCGCCGCCGGCGGCCCGTACGGTGTCGACGAGCAGTTTGCTGAACCCGCCGGTGTAGAACGGCGCGGGCCCCTCCTCGGCGAGGGTGGCCAGCGCGGTGTCCAGCCCCGGGTGGTGCAGCCGGTCACCCCCCAGGAGCAGCTCACCACCGGGCTGGTAGATCGCCGCCCCCTCCCCGTAGGCCAGCGCCGGGGCACACGCGGCGAGGGTGCGGGCATGCGCCCCGGGCAGCACGGTCCCGGCACGGGCCAGCGTGACGGCCGGCTCCACCACCCGGTGCCACGGCAGGCGTCCCCACCGCCGGTGCACCTCGGCCGTGCCGGCCGGCACCCCGGGGACCCCCACACTGGCCCCGCCGATGGAGTACACCTGCGGCACCCCGCCGAAGATCACGTCGATCGGCACCATCAGCCCGGGCGCCAGGTCGCCGTCCAGCCCCGGTACGGCGCAGAAGAAGTCCAGGCAGGTGACGGTCCCCGTACCCGCGTCGTAGTAGGTGGCGAAGCCGCCGCCGCCCAGGCCGGTGTAGATCGTCTCGGCGACGGCGCAGGTCAGTACGGCCGCGACGGCGGCGTCGGCGGCCGAGCCGCCGGCTGCGAGGATGCGCAGGCCGACCTCGGCCGTCGCCGGATGGCTGGCGGCCACGCCGGCCGGGATGGTGCTCACGCGCCGCAGCGTATCGCCGGGGTCCACCCGCGGCCGGCAGGTGGCACCGCAGCCGCACGTCGCGCCGGTCGGGCTGTGATTGACTGGTGACGGGCGACAGCGAGGGGGTGTGGTGGTGCAACTGCCCGGTGTGCTGGGAGAGCCGATCCGGTTCGTGCTGAACTGGGGGCGGCGGTACTCCCTGTGGGTGTTCAACTTCGGCCTGGCGTGTTGCGCGATCGAGTTCATCGCGGCCAGCATGGGCCGCCACGACTTCATCCGACTCGGCGTGATCCCGTTCGCCCACGGCCCGCGCCAGGCCGACCTGATGGTGGTCTCCGGCACGGTCACCGACAAGATGGCCCCGGCGATCAAGCGGCTGTACGACCAGATGCCCGAGCCGAAGTACGTCATCTCGTTCGGCTCCTGCGCGAACTGCGGCGGGCCGTACTGGGACTCGTACTCCGTGACCAAGGGCGTGGACCAGCTCATCCCGGTCGACGTCTACGTCCCGGGCTGCCCGCCGCGCCCGGAGGCGCTGCTGCACGGCATCCTGCGCCTGCAGGAGAAGATCGCCGGTGAGCAGTCCGGCCTGGGCGGGGTGTCCCGGCCCGATCCGCTGACCGCCGGGGCGCCGCGCGCCGTCGAGTCGCTGACCGCGCCGCCGGTGCGGCCGCCGACATGAGCGCCGGGGGGCGGGCCGACCTGATCACCGAGGTCCTCACCCGGGAGTTCGGCGACCTGATGGGCCGCGACCCGACCGCGTTCCGCCGCAAGTTCCGCAAGATGGCGGCCTCACCGTTCGCGTTCTACCGGGGCAGCGCCGCCCTGTTCTACGCGGACGTGGCCGACGAGGCCGGCGGCGGGGAGTTCGCCGACGACCGTTTCCTCGACGCCCGGACCAGCCGGGTGTGGATCCACGGCGACCTGCACGCCGAGAACTTCGGCACCTACATGAACTCCTCCGGGCAGCTGGTGTTCAACGTCAACGACTTCGACGAGGCGTACGTCGGGCCGTTCTCCTGGGACCTGTTGCGGTTCTGCGCCAGCGTGGCGCTGATCGGGTACGCCAAAGCCCTCTCCGACGAGGCGATCACCGGCCTGGTGACCCGGTTCGCCGGCGCGTACCGCACCGAGTTGCGCGCCATCGCGGCCGGTGGCGACGACGCGATCGGCTCGATCACCCTGGACAACGCCACCGGAGTGCTGCGCATGGTGTTGCAGGAGGCGCGGCTGAACACCCGGGTCGACCTGCTGGCCACCCAGACCGTGGTGGACGACTACGAGCGTCGATTCTCGATGACCGACGGGGTGCACGAGGTGGACGAGGCGACCCGGTCGAGGGTGCGCGCCGCGTTCGCCGACTACCTGACCACCCTGCCCAGCGTCGGGCCCCATGCGTTGCGCCCGGTCGCCACGAACATCAAGGACGTGGTGCTGCGCAAGGGCGTGGGGATCGGCTCGGCCGGACTGCCGTCGTACAACCTGCTGCTGGAGGGGCACACCCAGGCACTGGAGAACGACGTGGTCATCTACATGAAGCAGGCCCAGGTGCCGGCGGTGGCCCGGCACATCGACGACGACCGGGTCCGCGGCTACTTCAAGCACCAGGGCCACCGTACGGCCGAGTCGCAGCGGGCCCTGCAGGCGTACGCCGACTCGTGGTTGGGCTTCACCGAGCTGGACGGGGTCGGTCAGCTGGTGGCCGAGGTGTCGCCGTACGCCGCCGACCTGGACTGGGACGACGTCCACGAGCCGGAGGACATGGCCGGGGTGGTCGGCGACCTGGGCCGGGCGGTGGCCCGGATGCATTCGGTGGCCGACGACGAGTCCAGCCACGACCTGGTCGACTTCTCCACCGAGGAGGCGATCGTCGCGGTGATCGACCGGGACGAGGCCGGGTTCGTCGGCCACCTGGTCGACTTCGCCCACCGGTACGGGGCCCGCGCCCGCGCGGACCACCAGCTTTTCGTCGACCTGTTCCGCAACAACCGGCTACCCGTCCTTCATCCAGTTCACCGTCCGTGACCAGCGCAGCTGGACCGCCCATTCCACCGACCGGCGTTGTGGGGGGACGGAGCGCAGGCTGAAGGCGATCAGCTCGCTGGAGTGCGCCGGGGCCAGCTCGGCGCTCGATGTCGGGCGGTTGGCGACGCCGCAGCTGTGCTGCCAGGTCGACTGCTGGCCGCCGACGGTCAGGGTGGCCTGCAGAATGCCACTTCCCACGCAGGCGAAGGCGACCCGGTACTGCAGGCCGCGTTGGGTGCGGCCCAGCTCGATGGCCGGTTCGTCGCCGACGCCGAACCCGGTCACGATCTTCCGCTCGCTGATGGTCGGCCCGCCGACGCTCTCCAACTGCCTGGCGGCCATCATGGCGACCGTGGGATCCGGCCCCCGGCCGTCGGCGTCGGTGTCCATCAGCGGGGCCGGACCGGGCAGCTGGGCGTAGACGCCGGCGGCCAGCAGCAGACCGGTGGCCAGGCCGGTGCCGACGGCGGCGGTCCGCCGGATCCGCCGGCGGCGCAACGCGCCGTGGACGCCTGCCACGCCCGGCGGCCGGAGCCCGGCCAGCTCGGTCGCCCGCAGCCGGGCGAAGGCGGTCCGGGCCTGGTCGTCGGTCAACAGCTCAGACATGGTTGGGCTCCAGCGTGGATTCGATCGGAGTGAGCCGGGTGGCCAGGGCGGCCCGGCCCCGGTGCAACCAGGACTTCACCGTGCCCTCGGCCACGCCCTCCCGCGCGGCGATGTCGGCGACCGACAGGTCGGCGAGATAGTGCAAAACCATCGCCCGCCGTTGGGCGTCGGGCAGGGTGGCCAATGCCGCCACCAGGTCGACGCGGTCCGGGTCCGGGCCGGCGACGACGACGACCTCGCCGCGTTGGCGGCGCAGGAACGCCAACGCGGTACGGCTGCGCCGCCACTTGCTGGTGGCCAGGTTCCACGCCACCCGGCGGACCCAGGCGACCGGGTCGTCGTACGTGGACACCTCGCGCCACCGGGCCAGTGCCCGACAGAACGCCTCCTGCACCAGATCCTGAGCGTCCTGCCGGTCGCCGATGTAGGCGTACAGCTGAATCGTGAGTTCGCCGACGTGCGCCGCGTACAGTTCGTCGAATTCGCGCACGTGCACTCCTCGCGCTCTTCGGTCGTCGTGGGTTACACGTCCGAGCCGGGGCACGGGTTGCGGTGCCGGGTCAGAACTCCACGATCACCTTGATCTCGCCGGCCGGCGGGGCGTACGCCTCGGCGTAGGAGTCGACCGGCACCCGCCGGGTGATCAGGTCGGCCAGCCACCCCCGGTCGGCCGCGGCGAGCGTCCGGGCCGCCGACTCCCAGTGCCGGCGGTTGGCGTTCACGCTGCCGAAGACGACGTTGTTGTCGAGCACCAGCGCCCGGTTCAGCGCCCCGGCGTCGACGCGCTGCTTGCGCCCGCCCTCGGAGACACCGGTGAGGCAGGCGATGCCACCGGGGCCGATCTTGTCCATGACGTCGAGCACCACCGCCGGCACCCCGGTGCACTCGATGATCACGTCCGGTGCGAAGTCGACCTCCGGCACGGTGTCGCAGTGGTACGTCGCCCCGAGCCGGCGGACCAGCTCCGGCTTCGGCCCGTCGGTGTTGTGGTCCAGGACGTGCACGTCCAGGTCGCGTTGGGCGCCCATCAGCGCCGCGAGCAGGCCGATCGGCCCGGCGCCGGTGATCAGCACCGTCCGTGGCTGCCAGTTGGCCCGCTGCCCGATCCGTTCGGTGTGCTCCCAGGCCTTGGCCAGCACGCTGGCCGGCTCCAGGAGCACCCCCAGCTCGGCCAGGGCTGGGTCCAACCGGACGGCGAAGTCCGGTTCCACCCGCCACCGCTCGCGGGCGAAGCCGTGCCGGGCCTTGATCCCGTGCTCGGTGTACCGGCCGTTGCGGCACATGTCCCACTCACCGACGGCGCAGTTCGGGCAGGGCACCGGGTCCGGGTGCCGGACTATGCCGGCGACCAGGTCACCGGCCCGCAGGGTGCCGGTCGGGTCTGCCAGCACCCGGCCGAGCGACTCGTGCCCGATGACCAGCCGCTGCTCCTGCGGGGGCGCCTCGCCGTACTCGCCGGCGATGATCTCCCGGTCGGTGCCGCAGACGCCGACGGCGATCGCCTCGACGAGGATCGGGCCCTCGTTCTCACCGGGCTCCGGCAGGTCGTCGACCAACCGCAGGGACTCAGCCTTGCCCGGGGTCACCGTCAGTGCGCGCATGGAGCTGATTCTTGCCCGGAATCCGGTCGACTAGTCACCCCGGAAACGCAGCCACCCCGGTACGCCCGGCCGGGTGCGTGGTGGCCCGCCGGCCACCACCGTCGGGCCATAGGATCAGGCGCATGACGCCCGAAGAGGTCGGCGCCCGGCTGCAGTTCATGCTCAGCGGAGACGATGGTGTGGCCAAGGGGGTCGAGGTCACCGTCTCCGGTGGCGGGGCGGGCCACGCCCGGGCCACCGTGGACGTGCCGGTCGCCCGCTGGTGGGCAGCGGTCGGCGCGGCCCGCGAACCCGCCGGCCTGACCTGCGACTTCTTTGACTGGCTGTCGGCGGTCGACGAGGCGGACGGCGGGTTCACCGTCGTCGCGCACCTCTGGTCCACCCGCCGCAGGCACGGGGTGCTGATCCGCGCCCGGGTGCCGGGGGCGGCGCCCGGGGTGGAGTCCGTCGTCGACCTGTACCCCGGTGCGGCGTGGCACGAGCGGGAGACGTACGAGATGTTCGGGATCTCCTTCGACCGGCACCCGGACCTGCGGCCGCTGTTGCTGCCGCCCGACTTCGAGGGCAACCCGCTGCGCAAGGACTTCGTGCTGGCCTCCCGGGTGGCCAGGGCGTGGCCGGGGGCGAAGGAGCCGGGGGAGTCGGAGAGCGGCAGCGCGAAGCGGGCGCCGATGCGGCCGCCGGGTGTACCGGACCCGAAGCTGTGGGGGCCGAACGCGGTGCGCGCCGACCCGGTCGCCGAGGCGCCCGCCGACCCCGACGGACCGGGCCGCGGCGACCCCGACGGAGAGGGAGCCTGATGCCGACCTGGGTGGAGCTGGCCCTGCGGGTGGTGGCGGTGGTGGGCGCGTTCCTCACCCTGCCGCTGGTCGTCGGCCAGGCCGAGCACAAGGTGATGGCGCACATGCAGGGCCGGCTGGGCCCGATGTACGCCGGCGCCTTCCACGGCTGGGCGCAGCTGATCGCCGACGGGGTCAAGTTCGTGCAGAAGGAGGACATCACCCCGCGCGCCGCCGACCGGCCGATCTTCCGGTTGGCGCCGGCGGTGGCGCTGCTGCCGTACCTGCTGGTGTTGCTCGTGATCCCGCTCGGGCCGGGGGATCTGGTGGCCCAGCCGCTGGACATCGGGCTGTTCTTCGTGCTGGCCGTGCTGGGCCTGGGCGTGGTGGCGGTGCTGATGTCGGCGTGGGCCTCGGCGAACAAGTACAGCCTGCTCGGCGGGCTGCGCGGGGCGGCCCAGCTGCTCGGCTACGAGCTGCCGCTGGTCCTCGCGGCCGCGTCGGTGGCGATGGCGGCCGGGACGCTGAGCCTGCCCGGCATCGTCGAGGCGTGGCGGCCATGGTGGCTGCTGTGGCAGGCCCCGGCGATGGTGGTGTTCTTCGTCGCCGGGCTGGCCGAGATCCGCCGGCCGCCGTTCGACATGCCGATCGCCGACTCGGAGCTGGTCTTCGGCTACCTGACCGAGTATTCCGGCCTGCGTTTCGCGCTGTTCCTGCTGGCCGAGTACGTCGGCATCGTGGTGATCGCCGCCCTGACCACGGTGCTGTTCCTCGGTGGCTGGCACGGCCCGTTCGCCGACGCGCAGCTCGGCTGGCTGTGGACGCTGCTGAAGGTCTTCGCGGTGTCGTTCGTGGTGATCTGGCTGCGGGTGGCCTTCCCCCGGCTGCGCGAGGACCAGTTGCAGCGGCTGTGCTGGCTGATCCTGGTGCCGGTGGCGCTGGGCCAACTGGTGTTGACCGCCGTGGTGCGCGTCGCGCTGTGAGGCGCCACCGCTATCGCTGGCGCGGCGTCAGCCGGCTGAGCGGGATGTCGATCTCCCACGGTTGGGCGAGCCGGATGCCGTCGGCCTGCTCGGCCCGCTCGACGTAGCAGCCCCGGACCGGGTCCAGTTTGTGGGCGTGGACGACGATCCCGGCCTCGATCTCGATCCGCCAGTAGAACGGGATCTCCGCCTCGGCGTACATCGCCGGCTTGAGCACCCGGTCGATGCTGCGCGAGCCTGCTGAGACGATCTCCACGGCCAGCAGCACCTCGTGCGGCCGGTAGTGCGACGGGTTGCGCGCCGCCGCGTCCAGGATGGTGACCAGCACGTCCGGGATGAACGACCGCTTCTTCGAGATCCGGATC
>DASVVF010000303.1:0-4688 GCA_036386695.1 Catenuloplanes sp.
ACCGCCCTGCGGATGCCCGACTGGGTGGTCGGGTTCGCCGTCCTGGCCGCCGCCCTCACCTGGCAACTGCGCTTCCTGCCCACGCTGCTGATGCTGACCGTGGCGATCATGGGTCTGACCGCGTGGCAGCGGCACCGTGACAACCCCGTCGTGCTGAGCGTGATGACCGTGGGCGTGCCGGTCGCCGCCGGTCTGCTCGCCTACATCTGGCTGGCCCCGGGCATCGTCGCCGCCGTCGGCAGCGACGAGTGGAGCACCGTGCTGCTGCTGGCCCTGCCGCCCGGGCTGGCCACCCTGCTGACCGGCCCGGTGCCGGCGGCGACCGCCCGGCTGGCCATCCATTGGCCGGCGGTGGCGGTCGCCCTGGTGGCGCCGGTCGCCGTCGGCGTGGTCTTCCTGCGCGCGCCGATCCTGCCGGCCAGCGCCCTGGAGTTGGAACCGGCGCCGGGTGCCACCGCCGCCAGCGTGTTGCGCGGGCACGTCATCACGGTCGACGACCGGACGACGACGCTGATCGACGGAAACGGCCGGGTCCGGTTCGTCGCCAATGCCACCGTCCGGTCGCAGACCCTGTGCCCGGAGAACGTCCAGGTGCCCACCAGCCAGGTGTACGTGCGCGGCTGGTACGCGGAGGATTCCCCGCTGGAGTGGATCGCCCCGGTGCCCCGGGCCAGCAAGCCGGACCCGCGCTGCCTCGGCCGCCCGCTCGGCCCGGCGCGGACCGCGCCGGGGTGACCGGACCGGCCCCGGGGGGTCACCCGCGTCGAAGCGCCACCGCGTGCAGACACCGCGACCGCCACCTGGCAGGCTGCACGCCATGACCTTGCATCTGCGAAGCGCGGCCGTGACCGACCGCGGCCTCATCCGGAGCGGAAACCAGGACTGCGTGCATGCCGGCCCACGCCTGCTGGCCGTCGCCGACGGGATGGGCGGGATGGCCGCCGGCGAGGTGGCCAGTCGGTTCGCGATCGAGGCCGTCGCCCCGCTCGACACCCCCATCCCCGACGAGGAGCAGGTGGCGGCGCTGCGGGCCGCCGTCGACGCCGCCAACGCGCGGATCGCCGAGGCGGTCGCGGCGGACCCCGCCCGGCAGGGTATGGGTACGACGCTGACCGCCCTGCGGTTCTCCGGCACCCAGACCGCGCTGGCCCACGTCGGGGACTCCCGGGCGTACCTGCTGCGCGACGCCCGGCTGAGCCAGGTCACCCGCGACGACACCTACGTGCAGATGCTGGTGGACCAGGGCGTGATCACCGCCGACCAGGCCGCCGGGCATCCCCGGCGCGCGGTGGTGACCCAGGCGTTGCAGGGTGAGCCGGTGGACCCGTCGTACACCGTCGGGGTGCCCAAGGCCGGCGACCGGTGGCTGCTGTGCACCGACGGCCTGTCCACCGTGGTCTCCGCCGCCACGATCGAGCAGGCCATGCGGGACTACGCCGCCCTGCCCGACCTCGCGGCGCGACTGCTGGACCTGGCCCTGCGCGCCGGCGGGCCGGACAACATCACCGTGGTGGTCGCCGACGTGACCCAATAGCCCCCCCGGCGCCATCGACCGCATCTCGGCGGCAGTCAGGCGTTGAGCCGGTCGCTGTGCCGACGGGCCCGCGTTGACGGGCCCGCGTTGAAGGGCTGCGGTACGTTACACCGGTCGATGCCGCGACGGGTGACCGCTGGAATGGTGATGGCCGCACGACGGTTGGGTGTCCGGCTCACGGTGACGTCGTTGCTCGTCGCCGCGGTGGTCGGCGTGGGCGGCAGCGGGTTGCTGTCCGGGCGCGCGACGCGCCTGCTCGACAACGGCGCCCAACTCGCCGCCGCGCTGGCCGCCGTGGCCGCCTGCTGGTGGGCGGGGCGGCGGTGTTCGGGCGCGGAGCGTTCCTGGCGGCTGCTGATGGCCGCCGGGATGACCGGGTGGGCACTGGGCCAGCTGGTCTGGGGCTACTACCAGGTGGTCGATCCCGCCGGGCAGCCGACACCGTCGCTCGCCGACGTGGGGTTCCTGAGCATGCCGGTGTTCGCCGTGCTGGCCCTGCTCGCCCTCGCCGGGGCGACGCAGCCCGTCAGCCGGGCGTTCTCCCGTCGGGACCGGGTGGCACTGCTGCTCGACAGCCTGATCGTGGTCGGTTCGCTGCTGGCGCTGAGCTGGACGGCGGCCGTGGGCACGTTCGTCGAAGCGGGTGCGCCGACCCGGCTGGCGTTCGTGGTCGGACTGGCGTACCCGGTGACCGACCTGGTCCTGACGGTCATGGTGCTGCTGCTGGTCACCACCCGCCCAGCGCCCCGCCCGCTGCGTCCCCAGCTGTTCCTGCTCGGACTGGGCCTGCTCGCGTTCGCCATCTCCGACAGCCTCTACGTCGCCGCGCTGTCGCGCGGCGACCTGGTCCTGTCGCCGCTGGCGAACATCGGCTTCGTCGCCGGTCCGGCGCTGGTGGCGCTGGCCGCGCTGGCCACCGCCGACTGGCACACCGACACCCGGCCGGCGCCCGCCGCGCCGCCCGAGTGGCTCCACCTGCTGCTGCCGTACGTCCCGGTGATCGCCACCGGGATCATGATCGCCGTGCGCACCGGCAATGGCGAGACGCTGACCCGCTTCGAGGTGTACCTGGGCTGGGTGGGTCTGGGCCTGGTGGTGGCGCGGCAGATGCTGACCATTGTCGACAACACGACGCTGCTGGCCCGGGTCTCCGAGGGCCAGCAACGCCTGGTGCACCAGGCGTACCACGATCCGCTGACCGGGTTGGCCAACCGGGCGCTGTTCCGGGAGCGGCTGGTGCGCGCCGTCGAGCGGCACCGCGTCGAGGGCCGGCCGGTGGCCCTGTTCTTCGTGGACCTGGACGACTTCAAACTGGTCAACGACAGCCTCGGGCACGCCGTCGGCGACCGCACGCTGCGGCTGGTGGGGGAGCGGCTGCTCGCCAGCGTACGGCCGGACGACGCCGTCGCCCGCCTGGGCGGTGACGAGTTCGCCGTCCTGCTGGAGGGCGGCGCCCACGAGCCGGAACGGGTCGGTCGGCGCATCCTCGCCGCGCTGGGCGAGCCGTTCTCGGTGGACGGACACGCCTTGACGGTGACCGCGAGCGTCGGCCTGGTGGTGCCCGAGGCCGACGAGGCGGACCTGTCGGCCGACGCCCTGCTGCGGCGCGCCGACGCCGCCATGTACGCCGGCAAGCGGCGCGGCACCGGCCAGTTCGTCCGCTACGCCCGGGGCGGGGGCACCAACGGGTACGCCGACCTGCCCCGGCAACTGGCCACGGCGTTGGCCGGCGACCCCGGGCGGGCCGGTTTCGAGGTCCACTACCAGCCGATCGTCACCTTGCCCGGCGGCGCGGTGGTGGCCGTCGAGGCGCTGGCCCGGTGGACCGACCCGGTGGCGGGCGTGGTCGACCCGGACGTGTTCGTCTCGGTCGCCGAGCGCACCGGGCTGGTAGCCGCCCTGGACGACTTCGTCCTCAACCGGGCCTGCGGCGACGCGGTGGCCCTGGCCGAGGTCTACGGCCACCCAATCGACGTGCACGTCAACGTGTCGGCGGGGCGCCTCGGTAGACCCGAACTGGAGGACGCGGTCGCCGCCGTGTTGCGTCGTACCCTGGTCGCCGCGGACCGGTTGGTCCTGGAGATCACCGAGACGCGGCGGATCGCCGACCTGCCGGCCGCGACGGCGGCCGGGCACCGGCTGCGCGCCGGCGGGGTGCGGCTGGCCCTGGACGACTTCGGCACCGGGTTCAACGCGTTGGCCCAACTGCATGCCCTGCCGATCGACGTGGTCAAGCTCGACGCGGCGTTCACCGACGTCGAGGCGGAGCCGGAACGGGCCACCGCGTTGTGCCGTTCGATGCTCACCATCTGCGCCGGGTTGGGGATCACCGTGGTGGCCGAGGGACTGGAGACCGCGGGGCAGGTGGAGGTGCTGGCCCGGCTGGGTTGCCGCCTCGGCCAGGGCTACCGGTTCGGCGCGCCCCGCCCGCTGCGTGCGCTCGGGACCGTCGCGAGTGGACCGTCAGCGGCCCCGGGGCAGCGTCCGGCGGGTCGGGACGGCGCCGGCCGGGTCCTCGGGCCACGGGTGGCGGGGGTAGCGGCCCCGCAGCTCGGCGCGGACCTGCGGATACCCGGTCCGCCAGAACGAGGCCAGATCGCGGGTCACCGCGACCGGGCGACCGGCCGGTGAGAGCAGGTGCAGCAGCACGGTGACCCGGCCGTCGGCCAGCCGGGGCGCGTCCTGCCACCCGAACGCCTCCTGCACCTTGACCGCCAGCACCGGCGCCCGCGGGTCGGCGTAGTCCAGGCGTACCCGGGATCCGCTGGGCACCTGGACCCGTTCCGGGGCGAGTTCGTCCAGCCGGCCCGCCTGCGGCCAGGGCAGCAGGCGGCGCAGCGCACCGGCGACGTCGACCCGGGCCAGGTCGGCCCGACGCCGGGCCCGGGCGAGTTCCGGGGCGAGCCAGTCGGCCGCCGCGCCGAGCAGGGCATCGTCGTCCACCGCCGGCCATGGTTCGCCCAGCGCGTGCCGGCAGAACGCCAGCCGTTCGCGCAGCGCCAGGGCCCCGGCGGACCAGGCGAGCAGCCCGAGCCCCTCCCGGCGTAGGCCGTCCAGCAGGGCGGCGGTGACCAGGGCCGGGTCGGGGTCGGGCAGGGGGCGTTCCGACAGCACCAGCGCGCCGAGGCGCTGCACCGAGCGGGTCACCACGTCC
>DASVVF010000304.1:0-5281 GCA_036386695.1 Catenuloplanes sp.
GGGTCACCCTCAGGGACGACCGTGCGGGCCAGGCGTGCGGTCACTCCGCGGACGTGGCGCCGTCATCAGAAGCCCTGGCGCCCCGGTTTGTTGCCCGGCCGCGCACGGGTCGCGTCGTCTTCATCTGGTCCACCGGCGGGATGTCTCCCAACGGCAGGCCACCCGCGGTCTTGCGGCGACGGGCACGCGCCGACGAGCCGCCACCACCGGCGGCCAGCGCAGCCGCCCCATCCAGACCGGCCGCCGTCGCATCGCCCCGTCCCGAGCCGGCGATCGGCGAAACCAACAACGCCAGGCGGGCCGCCGGCACCGCGCCCGACGCACCGGCAGCGCCGGTTGCCAACCCCCCGGTCGCGGGCCGGCCTGCCGCATCCCCGGTCACCGAGCCGGGGGTCCGCCCGCCCCCAGCGCCGGTCGTCGCGGCCTCGGCCTTCACCGTCACCGGTTCGCTCGCCACACCACCATCCGACGCCGCTTCCGGCGCGGTCGCGCCGGGCGTCCCTTGCGCCACGCTGGGTCCCGGCGCCCGTCCGGTCCCCGATCCGCCAGCCGGCACGGCCCGCGTCGCGGACCCCCCGACCGGCGCACTCCCGGGCGGGGTCACGGACCCGACCGGAAGCACCGGCGGCGGCGTTCCGGCCCTGCTCCCCGGCGTGCCCGCCGCCGCGTTGGTCGACCGACCGCTCAACGTGACCGCCGGGGTCGTGGCCCTGCCGCCGGGCATCGCCGGCGACCCGACGGTCGACCTGCCGGCCGGCGCATCCGCAGCCCTGTCGGACGGCACCGCCCCGGTCGTCGATCTACCCGCTGGCGCACCCACCGGCGCAGTCGTGGACCCGGGTCCCGATTGCGCCGCCGGCGCAGCCGCCGACCTGGGCGATGCACCCGCCGGCGCAGCCGCCGACCTGGGCGACGCACCCACCGGCGCAGCCGCCGACCTGGGCGACGCAGCCGCCGGGGCAGCGGCGGGGGCGGCGGAAGGCCCGGTGGTTGACGCAGGTCCGGCATGTCCGACCGGGGCCACCGCGAGGGGGGAGCCGGTCAGCGGGGACGCCGCGACGGCGACACCGAGGACCGGAGCCGCCGGTCCCGGCGCAACGGCCCGCGAGGGATCCGGCTGGGACGGCTGCGCCGGCGGCTTCCCGGCGACGGAACGTGCTGCGGGTGCGGCGGGAGCCGTCGCGGCGACCGTACCGGCCCGCCGGGAATCGGTCGCGGAAGCAGCCGTCTCGGACGCAGCGGTCGCGGACGCAGCCGTCGCGGCGACCGTACCGGCCCGCCGGGAATCCGTCGCGGACGCGGACGCGGCCGAGGGAGGTGTCGCGGCGGCCGCGCCGGGGCGTACCCCCGCCGGCTGTGCCGCCGGCGCCTCGCGGGGCACGGGCGGCCAGGTCCACGACGGTTGCGGCAGCGCGGGCAGCGCCACGGCGGGCAGCTCGACGGGGGACGTCGCGGGTGGCCAGCCGGGGGTGGTCGCCGGTGTCGCTTCGGCCAGCGAGGTGGGGCGGCCGGGCGGGGCGGATTCCGGGGCGGGGCCGAGGGCCAGCAGTGGCGAGCCGAGCCGGGCGGCGAGGGCGGGGACCTGGGCCGGCTCGACGACGTACACGATCTCGCGGCGGCGCCCGGGCCAGGCGAGGGTCACCAGGCCCAGCATGGTCAGGATAGTGCCGAGGACGAGCAGGCCCCAGGCGGCCAGGTCGATCCCGCCGGGACGCACCTCGGCGGAGGCCCGCATGAGCAGCCCGGGGCGAGCGTTGGGCGTCATGATGACCAGGGCGAAGTGGTTGTCGCGCAGCTCGGCCGGGCTCCACTCGAGGGCACCGGTGCCGCTGCGCAGCCAGAAGGGCTGGCGTACCGGCGGGTTGCCGGGTGCCGATGAGCCGGCGACCCGGCTCAGGTGCAGGGGCAGCGCGCCGGTACCCAGTTCCAGCCCGTCGACGCGGGTGTGCGGCACACCGGCCAGGTAGCGGGCGGCCTCGCTGGCCGGGGCGAGCCCCAGAAAGGCCGGCCCGGCGGCGGTGTCCGCGGTGATCCGCAGGCGGGTGTCGTCGCGCCGGACCAGCGGCGCGTCCTCGCGCAGCAGCCGGTCCAGGTCCGGGACCAGCACCGCGTACCCATGGGCGGGAACCTCCTGCAGCGCGGCGCTGAACGCCCCGCCCGCGTCGCGGTGTTGCAGCGCGGCCGTGAGCCCTCCCCCGACGAGCAGTACCGGAAGCCCGATGATCAACATGAGAATGCCCAGGACGATCCGGATGACCCGCATCGGCGTTTCCCCCCTCTGTCACGTACTTCGCCGACCATACAGAGGGAAAACCCACCAAAATGGGCGATTGGCCAGGTCGGTGCCCGATCGCGGCACCACCACGACGACGGCCCGGCACGCGCCAGGATGGCGCGGCCGGGCCGCTGGGACGGTGCGACGACTCAGGCGGGCGGGGCCACCCTGCGGGTACGGGCGAACGCCAGCCCGCCCAACGCCAGGCCCGCCAGCCCGGCCACCAGGCCGGCCACGGCCAACCCGACCGCCATACCGTCACTGTCGGCGTCGCCCTGCTCGGCGGCGACCGGGGAGGTCTTCACCGCGGCGCCGCTGGCGCCCGGCGCGGCCGCGCCACTGGCCACCGGCGCGGCCGGGGCGGCCCCCTTGGCCAGCTTCAGCACCGGCGCCGGGCTTTCCGGCTCGGCCCCGGGGGTCGGCTCGTCGATCCAGCGGACCACGTTGCCGTCGGAATAGGTCTGCAACGCCTTGAAGACCAACTGGTCCACCTGGGGCAGCGGGCCCAACGAGACCGGGAACTCCTGGAACTGCCCGGGCTTGATCGCGGACGCCGAGTCCGCCGTCCAGGTGATCTTGGTGACCACCTCGGCGACCGGTCCCCCCTCGCCCTGGATCGGTGTAGCCGGTTTGCCCTTGTCCACCTGCACGGTCCACCCGGGCACCGGCATCGTGGACACGTTGGCGATCGGCGCCTGCGTCGGCATACTCACCTCAAGCTTCGTGGTCGACGCGGTGTCACTCTCGGTCGGCACCCGGAACGCCACCCGGGTGTACCCGCCCTGGGTCGCCTCAGTGGGGTTGACCGTGACGTGGGCGGCCGCCGGACCGGCCACGGCGAAGACGCCGAAGAGTGTCACACCGGCCGTGAACGACATCGCGCGGGCGGCGGTACGGGGACGGATCATCGAGAGCCTTTCCTAGGAGATCTTCACGGTCGCGGTGACCGTCGCACGGTCGAATTCGGAGATCCGCACGGTGAAGCGGAGTTGCCAGTCACCCGGCGTGGGGAGCCGCAACTCGCCGACCGAGTGGTTGTCCAGGATGGTCAACAGCGGGACGGCGACCGGCTCCACGCCCTGCGCCGGCAGCGCCGCCGTGCCCTGCCACTCCAGCACCTTCAACGGCTGGTTCCGCAGGTCGTAGGCGTACAGATGCACGGAGTTGTTCCCCACCTGGGCGGGCGTCACGTCAACCTGCAGGACGTACAGGTTGCTGGTCAGCCGGGTACTGAAGGTCCCGGACACCCCGGCGGCGGGAACAGCCGCCGCGGTCCGCGCCGGGGTCGTCTGCACCAGCACCGCGGTCAGGCCCAGCACCACCGCGGTGATGCCCAGTTCCGCGATGACCGTGCGCCGCAACAACGCCGGCCGCCCGTTCGCCGCCTGGCGTCTCACCAGCCGGCGGGCGTACGCGGCCACCCCCATCACCAGCGCGAACAGCGCGACCTTCGCCACGATCAGCCAGCCGTACGTGGTGCTCACCAGCGCCCGCGGGGTGCCCACCTCGATCAGCGCCTGGATGGTGCCGGCGAGCACCAGAGCGCTGACGGCCAGGGCCGCCCACCGTGCCCAGATCGGCAGGATCGCGCCCAGCTCGTGTTCCTCGGCCTGACGCAGCAGGAACCCGACGAGCATGATCAGCCCACCGAGCCAGACCGCCACCGCCGCCAGGTGCACCACGTCGACCGCCACCGACACCCCACCGACCGGGGACGCCGACGGGTGACCGGTCAGCGGCCAGGTCGACAACGTCACCGCCGCCACCACCGCCAGCAACGCCAGGTCGACCCGGCCGTCGCCGCCCTTGCCGGCCAGCAGCGGCCGCAGCAGCAGGGCGGTGGCGGCGAGCAGCCCCAGCCGGACCAGCAGCACGGCGCCGAAGGTGCTACCCAGCACCTGCGACAGGTCGTCGACGCCGGCGTCGAACACGCCCTGGCCGGTGGTGTACGGCGCCTGCAGCCACAGCGTGGCCAGGGTGCTGGCGACGATCAGGCCCATCCCCGTCCACACCAGCCGGGACGGGCCACGGCGCGACAACCGCTGCGGCCAGAGCAACGCCAGCACCAGCACCGGGCCGACGAGCAGCACCAGGCCGGCGTACCCCAGGTATTTCGCGACCGGGATCGCCGCCAGCACGACCGGGTCGACACCCTCGTTGCCGGACGCCGTCGGCGGGGCCGAAGCCGCCCCGACCGAGTAGGTGAAGCCCCCGGCGACCGGGTGGCTGTCCGCCGAGATGACCCGGTAGCTGACCAGGTACGTGCCGCGACCGGTGACCGGCTTCAGCGGGACCGTCACCGCCTGACCGGACAGCGTCGGCTCCCCCGCCTCCACCCGAGACCCGTCCGGTGCCAACACCTGGATCCGGCCCGGCACCAGCCGGATGCCCTCACTGAAGGTCAGCACCACCTGGTTCGGCGGTTCCGGCACCACCGAACCGGCCGTCGGGTCGCTGCGGACCAGCGTCGCGTGGGCGCTGGCCGGCCCGGCCGGAACCACGAGGACGGCCAGCAACCCCAGCAGCAGTCCCGCGGTGGCGGCGGCCAGTCTGGCGACGCGGCGGGGCCGGTTGTCATCGACGCTCATGCGGCTCATGTTTACCCGTCGATGACCGGGCGCGCGCGGCGAGGTCACGCGACCGCCGACGAGAGCCCCGCGGGCGTGGTCGACGCCGCCGAGGTACGGCTCAGCGCCCACAGCAACCCGGCCTGCGCGATCGTCACCAGGTGCCCGACCTCGTACATCAGCGCCGTGGACGAGTTCGCCACGTCGAGGGCGGTGGTGACGGCCAGGCACGCCGCCAGCACCAACGCCATCGGCACGATCGCCCGGGCCCGTTCCGGCCGGTACGCCGCAAGCGCGAAGCCGACCGCCAGCGCCACATCGAACGAGGCCATCTCCCGGCTGGTGTGCGGGTCGGCGCCCACCGCGAACCCGCCCGGCAGGTCGACCCCGCCCACCAGCACCTGCACCGCCAGCACCAACTGGGCCAGCGCGGCCAGCG
>DASVVF010000305.1:0-2376 GCA_036386695.1 Catenuloplanes sp.
GTAGAACGCGGTGTCCTCGACCCCCTTGGCCATCACCGCGCCGGTGTACTGCTGGAACCGGGCCGCCAACTCGTCCAGCGGGTTGCGCAGCCGGGCGGTCAGCGCGTCCAGCACCGCGGTCAGGTCGGGCCGGCGCCGGCCGGCCTCGGACCGGGCGTCGGCCAGGCAGCGGCCACCGAACGGCAGGTACGAGCGGTAGACCGGAAAGCACGCCGCCAGCTCGGCGAGTCCTTCCTCGGCGTGCGGGATGTCCGGGACCAGCCGGCTGAGCCGGTTCAGCTCGGCGGCCAGCAGCCGGGTCCCCGCTTCGATCTTGCACTGGTGGGCGACGTCGGGCCAGGACCGGGTGTTTCCGGTCAACCGGTTGTCCAGCGAGGTGAACAGGGCCTCGGTGGACCCGTCGATGAACACGCCGCACACGTCGGCGAGCGCTTCGTAGCCGGTGGTGCCGTCCACCGGCCAGTCCGGCAGGTGCTCCCCCGGCTCGACGATCTTCTCGACCAGCAGCCAGGCCCGCGGCGCCTCGTGCCGTAGCCGGCGCAGGTAGTCGCCGGGGTCGCGCAGGCCGTCGGGATGGTCGACCCGGATCCCGTCGACCTCGCCGGCGGCGTACCAGCGCAGCACCTCGGCGTGGGTGGCGTCGAAGACCGCCCGCTCCTCCACCCGCAGGCCGGCCAGGTCCGTGATGGCGAAGAACCGCCGGTAGTTCAGCTCAGCGTCACCGCGCCGCCAGGACACCAGTTCGTAGTGCTGCCGGTCGTGCACCTCGCGGGCGGTGCCGCCCCCGGTGCCGTCGGCGATCGGGAACCGGTGCTCGTAGTACTTCAGCTCCTCGCCGTCCACCTCGAGCCGGTCGAGGGCGTCCGGTTCGTCGCCGAGCACCGGCAGCAGCAGCCGCCCCCGGGACCAGTCGATGTCGAACCAGCCGCAGTACGTCGAGTCGCGGCCGTGCCGCAGCACGTCCCACCAGGCCGGGTTGGCCGACGGCACGGCCACCCCCATGTGGTTGGGGACGATGTCGACCACCAGCCCCAGGCCGGCCTCGCGCAGCGCCGCGACCAGTGCCCGGCGCCCCTTCTCGCCGCCCACCTCCGGATTGACCTGGCGGTGGTCGACGATGTCGTAGCCGTGGCTGGAGCCCGGGGTGGCCGTCAGCAGCGGCGCGCTGTACAGGTGACTGGCGCCCAGCGCCCGCAGGTAGTCGACGATCTCGACGGTGGCCGCCAGGTCGAAGGCCGGGTTGACCTGGACGCGGTAGGTGGCGGTGGGCAGGGATCTCTCGGCGGGCGGGGGCTCGTTCGTCATGTCAGACCGTCCTGTCCAGCACCACAAGGGAACGGTCCGGCACCAGGATGGTGCCGCCCGCCTTGACCACCGAGGACTGGTCGGGCGAAGGCTCGGCGGTCTCGATGACCTTCTCCCATTTTTCGCCATACTCCGCCGGAGGGGTAGCGAAGCGCAGGGGCG
Organism: Catenuloplanes sp.; assembly: GCA_036386695.1. Lineage (GTDB taxonomy): Bacteria > Actinomycetota > Actinomycetes > Mycobacteriales > Micromonosporaceae > DASVVF01. The sequence continues at coordinate 1,468 of DASVVF010000305.1, forward strand.
CGTCGTGGGCGTTGAAGCAGAGCAGGAACGAACTGTCCACATGCCGCTGGCCGTACTGGCCACGCTCGCGGATGCCCTCGCCGTTGACGAACAGCGCCACCGCCCGGCCGAAGTCGTTGCCCCAGTCGTCGCCGGCCATCTCCCGGCCGTCCGGGGTGAACCAGGTCAGGTCGGGCAGCGGCGCCCCGGCGCTGCGGGTGGCCACCGGCAGGCCGGTGAAGAAGCGCCGGCGGCGGAAGACCTGGTGGCGGGCCCGGAACGCGGTCAGGGTACGGGTGAACTCCAGCAGTTGTTCGTCCTGGTTGGCCCAGTCCACCCAGCTCAGCTCGGAGTCCTGGCAGTAGGCGTTGTTGTTGCCCTGCTGGGTGCGGCCCAACTCGTCGCCGTGGCAGATCATCGGCACCCCCTGCGACAGCATCAGGGTGGCCAGGAAGTTGCGCCGCTGCCGGGCCCGCATCGCCAGCACGCCGGGATCGTCGGTGGGCCCCTCGACGCCGCAGTTCCAGGACCGGTTGTGGCTCTCCCCGTCGCGGTTGTCCTCCGCGTTGGCCTCGTTGTGCTTGTCGTTGTACGACACCAGGTCGTTGAGGGTGAACCCGTCGTGGGCGGTGACGAAGTTGATGCTGTGGAAGGGTTTGCGGCCGTCGTCCTGGTAGAGGTCGGCCGAACCGCTGATCCGGCTGGCGAACTCGGCCAGGGTGGCCGGCTCACCTCGCCAGAAGTCGCGCACCGTGTCGCGGTACTTGCCGTTCCACTCGGTCCACATCGGCGGGAAGTTGCCGACCTGGTAACCGCCCGGTCCGACGTCCCACGGCTCGGCGATCAGCTTGACCCGCGAGAGGACCGGGTCCTGGCCGAGCACCGCCAGGAAGGCGCTGCGCGGGTCGAACCCGTCGGTGCGCCGGGCCA
>DASVVF010000306.1:0-2098 GCA_036386695.1 Catenuloplanes sp.
ACCGCCCTGGCGCTCGGCGCGCCGGCCGGTGCCGCCCCGACCGGTGATGCCCGACCGGTCGGTGCCCTGCGCCCCGCCGGCGCCCCGCCCGCCGGGGCCGCCCCGGCGGCCGGTGCCGCCCGGTCGGCGGACGCCGACCGGTCCGCCGACGCGACCCGGTCCGCCGGGAAACCGAAGCCGGCCGGGAACGACGCCTTCGTCACCCGGGTCCGCGACGATGTGAAGCTGGGCGGTAAGCCGTTCCCGATCGCCGGGACCAACAACTACTACCTGATGTACAAGTCGAAGGCCATGGTCGACGACGTGCTGGACGACGCCGCGGCGGCCAAGTTCACGGTGCTGCGGACCTGGGGCTGGCTCGACATCGGAAACCAGGACGGCACCAACTCGGTGGCCGGCATCGCCGACGGGGTCTACTTCCAGTACTGGGACGGGCAACGACCGGCCTACAACGACGGTCCGAACGGCCTGCAGCGCCTCGACTACATCATCTGGAAGGCCAAGCAGAACGGCATCCGGCTGGTCATCCCGTTCACCAACAACTGGGGTGACTTCGGGGGCATGGACCAGTACGTCCGGTGGCGTGGCGGCACCCACCACGACGACTTCTACACCGACCCGACGATCCGCCAGTGGTACAAGGACTGGATCGCCCACGTGCTCAACCGGGTCAACCCGCTGACCGGCCTGGCGTACAAGGACGACCCCACCATCATGACGTGGGAGTTGGCCAACGAGCCGCGTTGTGTCGGCTCCGGCCACTACCCCCGCTCCGCCGGGTGCACCACCGACACCCTGGTGCGTTGGGCCGACGAGATGAGCCGGCACGTCAAGAGCGTCGACCGGCGGCACCTGACCAGTGTCGGCGACGAGGGCTTCTTCTGCGACGACCCGGCCGCCACGGACTGGACGACGAACTGCGGCGACGGCGTCGACACCGTACGCCTGGCCGCCCTGCCGGCGATCGACGTGATGTCGTACCACCTGTACCCCGACCATTGGAGCAAGACCCCGGACTGGGGAACCGACTGGATCAGGCGCCACATCCGCGAAGCCGACCGGATCGGCAAACCCAGCATGCTGGGTGAGTTCGGGATCCACGACAAGGCCATGCGCAACGTGATCTATCAGGAGTGGACGGACGAGGTCATCAAGAAGGGCGGCGACGGGTTCCTCTACTGGATCCTCTCCGGCGTCCAGGACGACGGCTCGCTGTACCCCGACTACGACGGATTCACCGTCTACTGCCCGAGCCCGGTGTGCCAGAACCTGACCAACGCGGCCCGCAACCTGGCCGGTACGCCGCCCAAGTTCCAGCCGGTGGCCGACCACGACAACGCGGCGACCGAGTTCGACACCCCGGTCGTGCTGCGCCCGGCGACCAACGACATCGCCTACGGCACCACCATCGTGGCGCGCACCATCGACCTGCGGCCGGATCTGGCAGGCCAGCAGTTCACCGCCACGGTCCCCGGTGGCACGTTCACCTTCCGGCGGGTCGGGACCGTCACGTTCACCCCGACGCCCGGTTTCAGCGGCCGCGCCAGCGCCCCGTACGTGGTGCGGGACCACCATGGCCGCGAGTCCAACGTGGCCACCATCACCGTGACGGTGCGGCCGGGCCCGGCGGCTCCGGCCACCGTGTTCTCCTTCGAGGACGGCGCCCAGGGCTGGGCCGCCGGCAACTGGCAGGCCGACCCCGGCACCGTCGCCCAGACCGACGCGTTCCACACCGAGGGGTCGCACGGCCTGCGGGTCAACTCCAACGGACCGTTCTGGTTCGGGGCGACCCTGGCCCAACCGCTGGACCTGACCCGGCACACCACGCTCTCGTTCGACCTGCGTACCGGAGCCAGCGGCACCTCGCCACTGCTGGCGTTGCAGACCGGCGCCGGGCTGACCTGGTGTCAGGGCTCGAAGCCCTGGGTGCCGGCGGGGCAGACGGCCACGGTGTCGTACGACATCCTGACCGACCTGGCCGCCTGTACCGACCTCAACGATGTCCGGGGACTGCTGATCTTCTTCAGCCCGGGCACCTTCGAGATCGACAACGTCCGGATCTCCTGACCCTCACGACCGGCGGCCGGCCTGTGCATTC
>DASVVF010000307.1:0-11588 GCA_036386695.1 Catenuloplanes sp.
GGCACCTATCAGGTGGTCCACTACGGCGACCAGAAGAGTGGCTGGACGGGAAAGGTCCAGGGTCTCACCGGCAGTTCCCGAACGTTCACCGTGAGCTGATCATGGGTGGCTGCCGGGGGTGATCGGTGATCCGATCGATACCTACCGCGGGCCGATCCTGGTTAGGCTGCCGTCCGATCGGCGCCGGGAGATCCTCGGCGCGAGGCGCGAACGGAGACAGCGTGGCTATGACTGGCCGTACCTGGTGGCGGCGTGCGACCGCCGCCGCAACGGTGATGATGGTCGGCGTGGTGGCCGTCACACCACCCGCCCAGGCCCGGGACCGTGACGACAACCCCACCGAGCTGCGCAAGGCGGTGACCGCCAAGGGGGTGATGAACCACCTCGGTCGCCTGCAGGACGTGGCGGACCGGCACAGCGGCACCCGCGCCTCCGGCACGCCCGGATACGACGCTTCGGTGGAGTACGTCGAGCGGGTCCTCAAGCGCGCCGGCTACAAGGTCACCAAGCAGCCGTTCGAGTTCCCGGCGTTCCGCCCCAACGGACCGTCGGTGCTGCAGCGGGTCGCGCCCGGACCCGTGGCCGACGTGGCCAACAACGTGATGTCGTACTCAGGCAGCGGCGACGTCACGGCGGCGGCCTCGCTGCCGGTCGGCAACCCGCAGGGCTGCGACGCGGCCGACTACGGTCCGGCCAACGTCGGCACGGTCGTCGTGCTGGTCCGGGGTGGCTGCCCGTTCGGCCAGAAGGCGACCGCCGCCGTCGCCGCCCGGGCGGGCGCCATGGTCGTCTACAACAACATCGCCGAGGACCTCAACGCCACCCTGGGCGAGACCTTCACCGGCAACCTGCCGGCCGTCGGGCTCAGCCAGGCCCTCGGCCAGCAGCTGGTCGCCCAGGTGCCCGGCGGGCTGCGGCTGCGGGTAGCGGTCTCGGCGTTCCGCGGCATGGCCCGCAGCCAAAACGTCTTCGCCGAGACCCCGTGGGGCGACCCGAAGAACGTGGTGATGACCGGGGCCCACCTCGACTCGGTGCCGGCCGGTCCGGGGATCAACGACAACGGCAGCGGCACCGCCGCCCTGCTGGAGGTCGCCGAGCAGCTGCGCAAGCGGAAGATCACGGCGAAGAACAAGGTGCGTTTCGCGTTCTGGGCGGCCGAGGAGTCCGGCCTGCTCGGTTCCAAGCACTACATCGCCAACCTGCCCCGCACCGAGCAGGACAAGATCGCGCTGTACCTGAACTTCGACATGGTCGGCTCGCCGAACTACGTCCGGTTCGTCTACGACGGTGACAACTCCGCGTTCCCGCCGGGCGCCGGCTCGGCGGCCGGCCCGGCCGGTTCCGGCGCGATCGAGAAGCTGTTCCACGACTACTTCGCCAAGCAGCGCCTGGCCTCCTCGGAGACGGCGTTCTCCGGACGCAGCGACTACGGCCCGTTCATCGCCGCCGGGGTCGACATCCCGTCCGGGGGGCTGTTCACCGGCGCCGAGGGCACCAAGACGGCGGCGGAGGCGGCGGTCTACGGCGGCACCGCCGGCGTCGCCTACGACAAGTGCTACCACCAGGCCTGCGACAACATCGACAACGTGTCGGTGCGGGCGATCGACGAGATGTCCGACGCCGTCGCGTACGCCATCGCCCGGTTCGCCGACGACACCCGGATCCTGAACACCCCGGTGTCCGGGCCGGTGCGCGGCACCGGCCCCGGCACCCCGAGTGGCGGCGGCCTGCACGACCACGAGCACGAGGTCGCGCGGTAACCACCGCGCGGGTGACCACCGGGGGCAACCACCGCCCGGGTACGCCCAACGGGTACTACGAACGGGTACGACGACCGGGGGGCGGCGCCAGGCTCGCGCCGCCCCCCCGGCCTCGTGGCTGCCTGAGGTCCGTGGCTGCCTCAGGCGGGTCGGCCGGCCAGCCGCCAGCGCTGGTTCGCGCCGCTGGAACAGGTCCACTGGACGGTCTTCGCGCCGTCGGCGGTGCCGGCGCCGGTGACGTCGACGCACTTGCCGCTGTGCGCGGCGACCAGTTGGTAGACCCCGCTGCCGGTGGACCGCAACCGGAACGACTGGTTGGCGCTACCGGTGCAGGTCCACTGGGTGACCAGCGCGCCGTCCGCGATGGACCGCGCGGCGACGTCCAGGCACAGCCCGTTGCCGGCGTTGGCGACGGTGTACGTGTCGGCCGAGCCGGCCACCGGGCGGAACTGGAAGTTCTGCGCGGCCAACCCGTTGCAGGTCCACTGCTGCAGCTGGGTGCCCGTGGTGGTGGTCGCGTTCGGCACATCCAGGCACTTGCCGCTGTGCTGGGCCACCGCGGTGGAGGTGAACGCGGCGCCGGGCGGGCCGGTTTCCACGGTCTCTTTCAGGATGGTGCCGTGCCGGATGAACCCGGACAGGCCGCCGGGCACCTCGACGCGCGCGGTCCAGCTGTTGAGGTTGCCGCTGTCGGCGTACCAGTACCGACGCGAGCTGTAGGCGTCCATGAAGATCCGCCAGGTGCCGTTGTCGAGCTGGGTGAGGGCGATGCCCTCCAGCCCGGAACCCCAGCCGGACCAGTTTCCGGTGCCGACGAACGTGTACGGGCCGTTCAGGCTGGGCGCCGTCGCGTGCTCGATGTACTTGGTCGTCTCGTTCTTGGCGAAGGCGTGGTACGTGGAGCCGGAGCGCACGATGAACGTGTCGATGTGGTTGGTGGTGAACCCGCCCAGCGCCACCGGCGTGGTCCACGAGGACAGGGCGGCGTTGAGCGCCCGCATCCGGTACGGCCGGAACGGCCCGTACGACCCGGTGCTCAGCGACACGATGACGTTGACGCTGCCGTCGGCCGGGTCGACGAACCACTCCGGCGCCCAGGTGTTGTGGATCCCGGACAGCGGCACCGGCACGTTGCGCACGAAGGTCCAGTTGAGCAGGTCGGTGCTGGCGGCGATGCCGAACTGGGTCCCGGTCCAGTTGACCGTGTACACCACGTAGTAGCGCCCGTCGGTGTGCTTCATGATGCTGGGATCGCGGATCAGTCCGCTCGGCGGCGTGTACGCCGGCCCCCTGAGCAGGCTGAAGTCGCGGGCGTCGGTGGAGGTGTAGACGTACATGTTGCTTTCGCTGCTGTTGGTGAAGGCGGTGAAGACGTACCGCGTGACCGGCGCGGCGGAGGCGTTCGGCACCGAGGACAGGGTGGTCGCGGCCACCCCCGAAACGAGCAGCAGGGCGGTGGCGGCCAACCTGCCCCACCGACGGGACCGGCCCGGGTCCATTGTGGGTCGCATGGCGCCTCCTCGGCGGTCGCGTCGTGGGACCCCATTATCTACAGATGATCATCGATGGAAGCAAGGGTCGGCCGGCAACCGTCCGGGGCCGGCTGGTCCCCGGCGCCGAGGAAGGGCGATCCGTCCGCGATTGACATGTGACCTAACGGTCACCTATGGTCTGACCAGGGCGGGACGCCTCGGCGCGGTGGCCGCGCGGCGGTCCCCACGAGCGATTGGAGCGCTGCTGATGGAAAAGGTGTTCGAGATCTACATCCGCACCACCCCGGAGCGGCTGTGGGAGGCGATAACCGACAGCGAGGCCCGGACGAAGTACAACTTCGGTTCCCGCGTCACGTCGGACTGGACGCCGGGCGCCCGGGTGGAATTGAGCCATCCGAAGGCCGAGGGTCTGCTCGGCGAGGGCGAGATTCTGGTGGTCGACCCCCCGCGTCGGCTGGTGCACACCCAGCGGGCGCTGTGGAGCGACGAGGTGCGCGGCGAGGGATCGTCCCGGGTCACCTGGGAGATCGAGCCCGTCGGCGACTCGTGCCGGCTCACGGTGACCCACGACGAACTGCGCGACGGCGCGAACGGGGAGCTCTACGGTGGTTGGCCGATGATCCTGTCCGGCCTCAAGACGTGGCTGGAAACCGGAACGACGCTGACCACACCGGGATCGCTGATGTACGGCTGAGGCCGACGCGTGTCGTGCGGGTCCGCGGGGCGCGATGGAGCGTCGAACGCGACCGGATCCGGATGGTGGGACGGCTCGGCCGCACCACCATCCGGTCCACTGTCTGCGTCGGGCCCCTCAGAAGCGGGGCAGTGCCACCGGTGCGGCATCGGCGTCCAGGTGGGCCCGCAACCGGGCGAGCGTCTTGGTGAGCAGGCGCGAGATGTGCATCTGCGACACCCCGACCTGCTCGGCGATCTGCGCCTGGCTCTGGTTGCCGTAGAAGCGCAGCGTGAGGATCCGCCGCTCCCGTTCGTCCAGCGCGGCCAGCGCCGGCGCCAGGGCGACCCGCAGCTCCGCGAGTTCGAACCCCCCGTCGTCGCTGCCGAGGGTGTCGCCGAGCTCGATCGTGCCGTCCGCCGTGGTCGGGGTGGACAGCGAGGTGGCCTGGTAGGCACGGGCCCCTTCCAGGCCCTCCAGCACCTCCTCCTCGGTGACCTCCAGGTACGCGGCGATGTCGGCGACCGTGGGTGCCCGGTGCAGGGTGTGCGCGAGCGTGCTGTTGGCCTGGTTGATGGCCATCCGCATCTCCTGTAACCGGCGGGGTACGCGGATGGACCAGGCGCGGTCGCGGAAGTGCCGCTTCATCTCCCCGACGATGGTGGGGATCGCGTAACCCACGAACTCGATCCCGCGTTCAGGGTCGAACCGGTCGACGGCTTTGATCAGCCCGATGGTGGCGGTCTGGGCCAGGTCGTCGAACGGTTCACCGCGGCCGGCGTAGCGGTGCGCCAGGCGGTGGGCCAGCGGCAGCCATGCCTGGATGGCCTGTTGGCGCAGCGCCGCCCGGGACGGATGACCCGTCGGAGCCGCGACCATGGCGTTGATGAGTTCCGCGGCGCGATCGTCGGAGTCCGTGCCGGCGTGCGCGGTCGACTGCGGCAGGCTGGTGGTCGAACATGGTGGCGTCATTTGTCGTCCTCTATGCGTTCCGGCTCGGGCCAGCGGTCCGGCGGCGTGGTGCGGGCACGCCGGGGCGACGGACCGGGCGGGGGAATGAACAGCAGGGGGATGGGCCGGCGCGGTCGTGGACCGGGCCGACGGCCGTACGGTGGAAGCGGGGTTTCGGGGGGACATGACGCTCCGCCCTCAATCGACAGGAGACCCCGGGCCTCGTCACGGTCGACCGCGCGGGCTTCCGGTGGGGCGAAAGGCCCCGAGGCTCATGTCCGAACCCACCCGAAGCGTACCCGGCCCGCTCGCCGACCGCATCCGCTGGCACCGGCGCCCACCCTGGTCCACGGTGGGTGGCGGCGACCCGCGGCGGGTCAATCGATCCCGTGGCTCTGCAGCCACAGCTCCAGCAGCCCCAACTGCCACAGCTTGTTGTAGCCCACCGGGGTGACGTGCTGGTTGGGGTGCCGCAGCAACTCGTCGACGTAGTCGGGTTGGAACAGCCCGCGGGCCTTCGCCGAGGTGCTGTAAAGGGCGTCGCCGACCAGATCCAGCAGCGGTCCCTGCAGGTAGCGCAGGGCGGGCACCGGGAAGTACCCCTTGGGCCGGTCGACCACCCGCGCCGGCAGCAGTTCGCGGCCGATGTCCTTGAGGATGCCCTTGCCGCCCTGGGCCGTTTTGAGTTCCGGTGGGCAGCTGGCGGCGAGCGCCACGAGGTCCTGGTCGAGGAACGGAACCCGGGCCTCCAGACCCCACGCCATGCTCATGTTGTCCACCCGCTTGACCGGATCGTCCGGAAGCAGCAGGTGGGTGTCGAGCCGCAGCACGGCGTCCAGGGCGGTGTCGGCGCCCGGCCCGGCCAGGTGCGCCGCGACCAGCTCGCGGCTGGCGTCGTGGGCGCACCGGTATTCCGGCTGCAGGATCCGGGTCAGTTCCTCGTGGCCACGGTCGAGGAAGACGTCGGCGAAGACGTCCATCGCCGCGGTGCGCGGTGCGCCGGCGAAGGCCTGGTGGTACCGGTAACCGGCGAACACCTCGTCCGCGCCCTGCCCGGACTGGGCTACCTTCACATGCTGCGACACCTGCTCGGACAGCAGGTGGAAGGCCACCACGTCGTGGCTGCCCATCGGTTCGGCCATCGCCGCCACCGCGTTCTCCACCGCCGGCAGCAGGCCGGCGTTGTCCACCCGGATCCGGTGGTGGTCGGTGCCGAAGGTGCGCGCGACGACGTCGGAGTAGGCGAACTCGTCGCCCTGCTCGGTTGCCGAGTCCTCGAAGCCGATGCTGAAGGTGCGCAGGTCGTGCTGCCCCGCCTCGGCGAGCAGGGCGACGATGAGACTGGAGTCCAGGCCGCCGGAGAGCAGCACCCCGACGGGGACGTCGGCGACCAGGCGCCGCTCCACCGCGGTGCGCAACGCCGCGCTCAGTGCCGAGCGCCAGTCCCGCGCGTCCATCCCGGCGCGGGCCGGGTCACGGACGTAGTCCGGACGCCAGTAGACCCGGTCGCGGGTCCGCCCATCCGCCTCCACCACCCGAACCGTGGCCGGCGGGAGCTTGCGGACGCCGCGCAGGATCGTCCGCTCGCCCGGCACGATCGAATGCCAGGACAGGTAGTGGTGCAGGGCGACCGGGTCGATGTCGGTGTCCACGCCCCCGGCGCGCAGCAGCGCCGGCAGGGTGGAGGCGAACCGCAGCACCCCCGGCGACCGGGTCAGGTACAGCGGCTTGATGCCCAGGCGGTCCCGGGCCAACACCAGCCGGCGGCGGTCGCGGTCCACGATCGCCACCGCGAACATGCCGACGAGATGCTCGGCGAACCGCTCCCCCCAATTGTGGTACGCGACCAGGATCACCTCGGTGTCGCTGCCCGATCGGAAGGTGTAGCCGGCGGCCTGGAGTTCGGCACGCAACGCCCGGTAGTTGTAGACGCACCCGTTGAAGCTGACGGCCAACCCGAGCTCGTCGTTCACCATCGGTTGCGCCCCCCGGTCGGAGAGGTCGATGATGCTCAGCCGGCGGTGCCCGAGGGCGGCCCACCCGTCGTTCCACTCGCCGCCGCCGTCCGGCCCCCGGAGCCGCAGGGCCGAGGTCATCGCGGCCACCACCGCGGGGTCCGCCGGGCGGCCGTCGAAGCGGACCTCACCGCTGATCCCACACATCGTCAACCGCCCCGCTTCCCGCGACGGGGACGGGGACGGTCGGGCACAGGGAATCGAACGCCGAATGCAACGCGCATGGATGCCACTCCTGTCGGGGCACCGGACCGATCCTCCGATCGCGTCCGATGGGCAGGCAATTCGGCTCCCCGCCTGCTTGAGGAACCGCCGGGCGACCTGGCTACCCGCCCGATCCACGTCCAAACCTGGCCGAAACGGGAGGGGCGGAATGATCCAAATTTCCCCCGGGGGACCCCGGTGGATCCGGTAGCGGACGGTCAGCCGCCACTCACCGGCCGTCCCGCCGCCGGCTCAGCCGCGCGGTCCGCCGGTGGCGCCGCGTTCCCGGCGTACGGTGGCCTTGCGGCCCTTGATGGTGCTGCGCCGTAGCGCCGCGATGACCTCGTCGGCGGCCGACTCTGGCACCTCGACCAGGGAGAAACGGTCGGCGATCTCGATCGCGCCGATGTCCCGGCCGTTCAGCCCGGCTTCACCGGCGATCGCGCCGACCAGGTCCTGGGGTCGGATGCCGGCGCTGCGCCCCAGCCCCAGGAAGAGCCGGGCCACCTCACCGTCGGACCCGCGAGGGCGCCCCGGGGGCCGGCGGTCAGTTTCCCGGCGGCCGGCGGCCGGACGCTCCCGGGCCTGGGCGACCTCGGGGATCTCCTCCGCGTCGGTCGAGCCGGAGGTGGCCTCGTGGGCGAGTTTCACCGCGGCGAGGGCCACGTCCATCAGGTCGAACTCGTCGGTGAGCGTCTCCACCACGACGCGGAAGCCGTCGAATTCGTCGCCGAGCAGGCTCTCGTGCAGGGCGGCCCGGGTCAGCTCCAGGCGCCGGGCGCGCAGGTCGGCGACCGTGGGGACCTTCTCCATGGTGATCCGCTGACCGGTCACCCGTTCGATCGCCTTGAGCATCCGCAGTTCGCGGGGCTCGGCCAGGGTGATCGCCGCGCCCTCGCGCCCGGCCCGGCCGACCCGGCCGATCCGGTGCACGTACGCCTCGGGCGCCGCCGGAAGGTTGTAGTTCACCACGTGGGTCAGCTGCTCGATGTCCAGCCCACGGGCGGCCACGTCGGTGGCGATCAGCAACTCCGCCGTTCCGGCGCGCAGTCGACCCATCACCCGGTCGCGCTGCTCCTGGCCCATCCCGCCGTGCAGTGCCTCGGCGCGGTAACCGCGCCCGTTCAACGTCTCGGTGACCTGGTCGACCTCCTCGCGGGTACGGCAGAACACGATCGCGGCCGCCGGCGCCTCCGCGTCCAGGACCCGCCCCAACGCGGCCGGCTTGTGTGCCCGGGAGACCACGTAGGCACTCTGCCGCACCAGTTGGGCCTCGCCGCCAGCCGCCGCCCGCCCCATCTCGATGCGGATCGGGTCGCGCAGGTGGCGGCGGGCGATGGCACCGATGCGCCCCGGCATGGTGGCCGAGAACAGCACCGTCTGCCGGTCCTGCGGGGTCTCGTCCAGAATCGCCTCGATGTCCTCGGCGAACCCCATGTCCAGCATCTCGTCGGCCTCGTCCAGCACGACCATGGCGACCCCGCTGAGCCGCAGGGTCCGGCGGGCGATGTGGTCCAGCGCCCGCCCGGGCGTGGCGACGACGACGTCGACCCCCCGGTCGAGGGCCTGCAACTGCCGGCCGATCGGCTGCCCGCCGTAGATGGGCAGGACCCGCACCCCCAGGTCACGGCCGTAGCGGTGGAACGCCTGGGACACCTGCACGGCGAGCTCGCGGGTCGGCACGAGCACCAGGGCCACCGGGTCGGGTCCACGTCCGTCGCCGGCCAGGCGGTGCAGCACCGGCAGCGCGAACGCCGCCGTCTTACCGGTGCCCGTCGCGGCCTGGCCGAGCAGGTCGCGGCCCTGCAACAGCGGCGGGATGGCTTCCCGCTGGATCGGGGTGGGTTCCTCGTACCCGAGGCCGGAGAGGGCGCGCAACAGTTCTGGCCGCAACGCCAGACCAGTGAAGCTGGCCGCGTCGTCGGGCGGGCTCACGCTCATCATCGGGCTCCCGTACCTCGTTGGCGTCACCGTGGCGGTACCCCACGCCTGGGGCCTTACCCCGGCGACCGCATTGTCACGCGTGCCCCAGCCTGGCAGAGCCGCCCGCCGGGCCGCCGGCCGGGCCGCCCCGCCAGGTGTGGCGCGCCGCCGCGGTGGGCGGCCCACGCGGCGCGTCACCGGCGGCGCAGGCCGACCAGGCCGAGCAGGAGCAACCCGACGCCGAGCGTGGGACCCGGCGCGGCCCACCACTGCTCCCCGGCCGCCCCGGTGGACTCGACCTGGATCATCAGGCCCAGCGCCAGCGGGTGCCAGTCGGTGGTCGCCGACCCGGACTGGACCGCCCCGGACTGGACCGCCCCGGACTGGATCAGTGCCGCCGCGGTGGGCACGAGTGCCGCCACGCCCAGGACGGCGGTCAGGATGCCGGCCCGCCGGGAGCCGGTCGGGCGCTCCGGCGCCCCCGCCCCGCCGGCCCGAAGACCGTTGCTGACTGATCGGCTCATGCCCGGCAGCCTAACCCCCGGCGCCGCCGACAGTTCCCTTGTGGACGCCCCCGGGTGCGGCGGTGCGCACCGCACCACACCACCGCACCACCGCACCACGTGGTGGCGGGCCGGCCGCTGCGGCGTGAGCGCGGTGTCACCCTGGGTCGGGTCGTCGGCGGGCGCCCGGCCCGGTCGCGCGACGGCGACCGGCGCCCCGGGAATCGTTGCGGCGACAGGGAATCCCGCTGGTCAGGACGCCGCCCGGGCGCCGGGTTTCAGTAGGGACGCGGTTTGGGTATCCGTACGCCCGATCGGCGAGGCTGCGGCTACAGTGCGCCCGGGCGGGGGCGCGGCGGCATCCGCAAGCCTCGCCCAGGCACCGGCAGCCCCGGATGCCGGAACCATCCCCACTTGGAGGATTTTGTGCGCAGAGGGTCTTCGATAGGCGCGGTCATTCTTGTCATCTGGCTGCTGATTGGTCTGCTGGCGGCTTCCCAGCGCGGCTACTTCGACGGTTCCAAGCCGGGGTGCGCCAAGGCCGGAACGATCGTGGTCACGGTCCTGGCTGGACCGTTGAACTACGCCGGGCTCAACCCCGAGATCAAGTGCGAACTGCCCCAGCCCTCGCCGTAACCGGCCCGGTCCGGATCGACATGCCGGCTGTCGGCATTCGTCGAGCCGGGCGACCCCCTGTCCGTCCGCGCACACCGCCGGGGCAGCCGCGAAGCGGCTGCCCCGGTCGCCGTTGCGGACCTGGGGGTCCGGCGGGAGCCGGACACTAGTTGCCGAAAGATACCCCCGGGGGGTATGGTGGCGTGGTCGGATACGAGAGGGGCGTCGTCATGGACCACAGCACCCACCACCACCACCACCACCACGAACCGCAGCAGACCGCGGCCGGTGCCCCCGCCCCGGCCAGCTGGGGCGTCGCGGCGCAGGCAACGCTGCACTGCCTCACCGGCTGCGCCATCGGCGAGGTCCTCGGCATGGTCATCGGTACCGCGCTCGGCCTGCCCAACCTCGCCACCGTGGCGTTGGCCGTCGCGTTGGCGTTCCTGTTCGGCTACGCCCTCACCATGCGCGGGGTGCTGCGGGCCGGGCTGGACCTGCGCGCCGCGCTCAAGGTGGCGCTGGCCGCCGACACCATCTCCATCGCGGTGATGGAGGTGCTCGACAACGCGGTCATGCTGTCCGTCCCGGGGGCGATGGAGGCCGGTGTGTCCAGTGTCCTGTTCTGGGGCGCGCTGGCGTTCTCCCTTCTGGTGGCCTTTGTCCTGACCCTGCCGATCAACCGGTGGATGATCTCCCGTGGCCGGGGTCACGCGGTCGTGCACCGGTACCACCACGCCCACTGACCCCCCCGGCCCCGGTGTCCCCGGGGGTGCTCAGCGGGCCAGGGAGTTCAGGTACCGCTCGACGTTGGGGTAGCCGTCGGCGGCGTAGTCGTCGCCGTCCGCGGCGTTGCCCGCGTCGAGCCCGTTCGCCCGCTCCCAGTTGTCCGGCATCCCGTCGCCGTCGCGGTCGGCGGGGGCGGAGCCGCCGGGCAGGGTGCCGAAGCCGCCGACCGCCGCCGGGTCGCTGATGATCGCACCGGTCTGCTTGACCAGTTCGCTGATCAGTCGCTGGTCCACCTGGTCCCGGCGCAGCGACGCCCCGGCGTCGCGGACGACGGCCTGGTGCGCGGCCGGGGCGGACTCGGTCGCGATGGTCGGGTACGGGTACGGCGCCCGCTGCACCACCACGTCGCCGAGGTCGGCGGTGGTGGTCGGCGCGCCGTCGAGGACCCCGTTGCGGTTGGCGTCGTGGTAGTTGCCCTCGGCATAGATGTGGAAGTTCTGGTTCCCCCGGCTGAACGGTCCGCCGGAGCCGGTCGACGGGCCCTTGACGAAGTAGTTGTTCACCACGTTGACGTCGCTGCGCCCGGCCGAGTCGCCCTCGATGAACGCGTCCGAACCCCAGTTGTAGACCACGTTGTTGACGAACTGCAGGGACCCCTTGACCTTGGGGTTGCGGGTTTTGTTGTGCTGGTACAGGTTCTGGAAGAGGCTGACCCGCTGACTCTG
>DASVVF010000308.1:0-1819 GCA_036386695.1 Catenuloplanes sp.
CGCTGATCGCGACCCGGGCCTGGCTGACCGTGATCCGGCTACCGGCCTACGCCCCGGACCTCAACCCCACCGAGGGCGTCTGGGCGTGGATGAAACGCGGCATCACCAACATCGCCGTCCACGGCGTCGACCACCTCGCCCACCTGGTCAAACACCGGCTACGCGCCTGCCAGCGACAGACCGATCTCCTCGCCAGCTTCCTCGCCCAGACCGGCATGACCCTCGACCCGGAACCACCCTGACCATGCAGACGTCAGCCTTTCAACCTCGGTAGTTACCGGGACCGGGCGAAGAGAAACCACCGCCTGGTAGCAAGGCAACCGGATCCGGGCCGGTCGCGCTTGACACGGTTCGGGCGCCGCTCCATCCGGGTACTGGGCGAGCGGGCCCCAAACTGGCCGCGCGGCCGGGCGGCGTTCGTGGGGAACCCACGAACCTCACCCGCTTCCCCCGGGTCGGTCACCGAGATGGTGCCGCCGTCCGACAGACGCAACCGCTGCGCGGTCCGCCGGGTGACCGCGACCTGGTCGGCGGGGGGCCGGCCGGCCCGTTCCAGGAGGTGGCGCTCGGTGGTCTCCTGCCGCCGGGTAGGCCCGGCCTGCGGCGGATCCGCCTATTGGCCGATGGGTCGACGCAGCGGCGGCCCGTTGTCGGCGAAGGCGTTGATCGCGCAGGGCATGCAGGCCCTCACGAACGTCCGACAACACGCCGTGGGACTACGGGTGGTAGACCGGCCGGCGCCCAGCGAGGAACGGTTCCTGCCGGTGTGGCCGCGCCGGACGTTGGCTTTGTCAGGTGGACGAGGAAGCGGGCTGCACGCGCACGATGGCAGCCCCGTCGGCGATGTCGAGCACCTCGATGGTCACCTTGTTGACGAGGACCCGGTCACCCTCCGCGCAGCTCAGCGTCACGTAGCCGGAGGAGCCCGCTCCCGCCCCGGTGATGAAAGGCGAACATCCACCGTCACTGTTGAACGTCGTTTCGGTCAGCGGTATCACCATGCTGACGGTGGCGGCGTCGACCGCAGTAACCTCGACCGGGCCCAGACCGAAGCGCGCGGGTAGCGGCACTTTGGCTCCGGCGGAGACTCGGACCTCACATCTGCCGTCGCGGCATGACCGAACATTCGTACCGTCGGCCGGGACGGGCGCTGATAGTGCGGACGAAGCCGAGGGTGCGGACGAAGCCGAGGGTGCGGTACGTACGGTGGGCGCAACCGGCGCTGACGCCGATGCGGACGGCTGGCTGATCAGCGGCGGGTCCGACGAGCACGCGGCGAGGGCCATGCCCAGCAACGTCAGCAGCGGGACGCGAAGGCACCGACGTGACCGGGACGGTGACGGGGATGGGGTCATGCGAGGCATCCCAGCACCGTCTCCGGCTTCGGCAACCCGCAGCCAGTGTGGCGCCGACCCGGCACCATCGTCCCGGCGAGACCGAACCACCTGTCCATGGTCACCGACCATGACACCGCGAGCTATACAGGACCTACACACCTTGGCTCACGCCGCCGCGCCCGGGCCACAACAAGGGCGGCGGCGTGGTCGGCGTCGCCCAGCCCCACCACCGCGACGCGAAGCGGGCCGCAGCGGCTCACAGCCGCCGGCTGGCCTGGTTCCGGATGGGCGGCGAGAACTGTTCCGGGCACTGCTCGCCCGGTGCCCGGAACAGGATCCCTGGCCGCCGGCTCGAAGCCCCTCACCGGGCTGCCGCCGGGCGCTGTCGCGCCCGCCGAGGCCGTGCCGGCCCGTGCGGACGCGGCCGCATCTGCCGCCGCACCGCGAAGAGACGTCAGACCTGTGCCTGTCGGCGCGCCATC
>DASVVF010000309.1:0-1969 GCA_036386695.1 Catenuloplanes sp.
AGCTGTGGTGACCCTCCTGACGACGCTGGCCAGCATCCGCACCGCTGTGCTGGTGGCCACCGGCGGGCGGCCACAGCCGGGCGCGGAGCTGAGGGCCGGGGCCCGCCGGCTGCTGCCGATGCTGGGCTGGGCACTGCTCGGCGGCCTGCTCACCATCGCCGCCCTACTGGCGTGCATCCTGCCGATCTTCTACGTGGTGGCGGTGCTGACCGTGTTACCGGCGGTCGTGTTGTTCGAGCGGGGCAGCGGGATCGGGCGCTGCTTCCAGTTGGTCCACGCCGCGGGGCGCCCGGCGTTCGCGCGGCTGGCCACCATCATGGGCGTTCTGCTGGTGGGCGTGCTGGTCAGGCTGGTCGCGGAATTGATCATCGGCTTCGGTGGGCCGGGTACCGGCTGGGGTGGCACAACGCAGGCGGATTCCACGATCGTCGCCACGGCCCTGCTGAGGTACACCGTGGAGGTGGTGGTCACCGCGGTGGTCACCCTGGTGATGACGGTACTGGCCGTGACCACGTACGCGGACCTGCGCGCCCGGCATGAACCGCTGACCACCGGCATCCTGACACAGGAGCTCCAGGTCCCCTGAGCCGCCGGAAGAAGACTCCGGAGTGCGGCCCTACCAGCGACTTCGACAATCCGGCCATTGACACTCATCGACGGGTGTGTGAGCCTCAGGGCAGGGCCGCTACGGGAGCCACGTAGTCGGCGCGGGGCACGGGCAGCCCGGCGCCTGTCGGGTACCACTCCGTCGCCTGTGCGCGAGGTTCACGGTCCGGCGAACCGGGCCGTTCTCCCTCGCTCGCGCCGGGCACCTCCGTCCCCAGTGCTGGAGCCCTCATGTCTTCTCGTGCCCCCACCCGCCGACCATTGATCTTCCGCGCCGTGACCGTCGCGGTGACCGCCGTTGTGGTCCTCGCCACCGCGCTGACCAGTCCCGCTTCCGCCCACGGCAATGTCGTCGACCCGCCGTCGCGCAACCGCGGCTGCCTGGACCGGTGGGCTACCAACCACATGTCGCCGCAGATGGCGAGCACGGACCCGATGTGCCACCAGGCGTGGCAGGCCGACCCGAACGCGATGTGGAACTGGAACGGCCTCTTCCGCGAGGGCGTGGGCGGCAACCACCAGGGGGCCATCCCGGACGGGCAGCTCTGCAGCGGTGGGCGCACCCAGGCCCCGCGCTACAACTCCCTGGACGCGGTGGGCGCCTGGCAGGCCAAGGCCGTGGGCAACAACTTCAGCGTGAAGCTGTTCGACCAGGCCAGTCACGGCGCGGACTACATCCGGGTCTACGTGACCCGGCAGGGGTTCAACGCGCTCACCCAGCCGCTGCGCTGGGCGGACCTGGAGCTGCGCAGCGAGATCGGCAACACGCCGGCGGCGCGTTGGCAGCCGGACACCGGCGGCGTGTCGATCTCGGTGCCCGCCACCGCCCCGGGGCGGACCGGCCGGCACATCGTCTACACGATCTGGCAGGCCAGCCACCTGGACCAGTCGTACTACTTCTGCAGTGACGTGACCTTCGGCGGCGGCGGCACCACCCCGACCGACCCCCCGCCGGTCAGTCCGCCCCCGGTCAGTCCGCCGCCGGTGAGCCCGCCGCCGGTGAGCCCGCCGCCGACCGACCCGCCGCCGGGATCGGGTTCCTGCTCGGCCACGTACAACGTCACCGGGCAGTGGTCCGGTGGCTTCCAGGCCGAGGTACGGGTGGCCGCCGGCAGCTCGGCGATCACCGGCTGGCGGGTGACGATGGCGTTCGCCAACGGTCAACAGGTGGCGCAGTCGTGGAACACCACGACGACCACCAGCGGATCGACCGTCACAGCCGCCAACGTCAGCCATAACGGGCGCCTCGGCGCCGGGGGCAGCACCACGTTCGGGTTCCTCGGATCCTGGAACGGCAGCAACAACGCCCCCACGGTGAGCTGCTCGGCCGCCTGATCAGCGTCCTTCACCGGCAGTGGGGCGG
>DASVVF010000310.1:0-3493 GCA_036386695.1 Catenuloplanes sp.
GCGACCGGGCTGCGTCACGTCCGCGACGGGCCGGGCCGGTGTCCGGCTGGTCCTGACGGGCGCCGGACATCTCGACGAAGGCGTCGAGGGCGGCGGCGTCGAGCCGGCTGGAAGCAGTCACCGGAGCCAGCCGCGGCTGGCCGGTGAGGAGCGGCTGGAACGCGGCGGGTGCGAGCCGACGACGGGTGGTCGGGTCGGGAAGGCCCTGCGAGCCGAAGAACATCAGCATGCCCAGCATGGTGAGGCCGAGGGCCATGAGGGCCCAGGGCTGCATGAAGGAACCGGTCCGGGCCAGCGTGCCCGTGCCGACCCCGCCCGCGCCGCCGGCGCCACCGGCGCCGCCCGCGCCACCGGGAGTGCCGCCGCCGCCACCACCGCCGCCGCCACCGCCACCGCCGCCAGCACCAGGAGCACCTGCTCCACCAGCGCCGCCGGCACCACCTGCGCCGCCGGCACCGCCTGCGACCGTGGTCGAGGTGCCGCTGACGAAGGTCACGTTGCAGGCATCGCCGCCGCGGGCGCCGGCGCCGCCGGTGCCGCTGGCGTTGCCACCCGTGGCCGTGCCGCCGCCGCCGAGGATGCCACCGCCGGCGGAGGCGTTGCCGCCGTTGCCGGCGCCGGTGCCGCCGCTGCCGCCGTTACCGGCGTTGCAGATGTTGATGTCGCCCACGCCGGCCGCCAGCAGCCCGGTGCCGAGGAATCCGTTTCCGATGAGCCCGTTGTTGATGAACCCGCCGGCGCCGTTGCAGGCGTTGCCGCCTGCGCCGGCGGCGCCGCCGGTGCCCGAGCCCGAGCCGCCGGTGGCCGTGCCGCCGGTGGCGCCGGCGCCGATGCCGCCGGTGGACGTGGCGTCTCCGCCGTTCCCGCTGCCGGTGCCGCCGTTGCCCCCGTTACCGGCGTTGCAGATGTTGATGTTGTTGCCGGGCAGGACCACCCGCGTGGTCGTCGTCGTGGGTCCTGGCGTCGTCGTGGTCGTGGTTCCGCCGGGCAGCGTGGTCGTGGTTGCGCCGGGGACCGTGGTCGTGGTCGTCACGTTGACGTTGGGGCCGGTCGCCTGGCAGAAGGACTGGCCGGCGACGATGGAGATGCCCAGCAGGTTGATCCGCAGGGCGGTGGCCGTCACGGTGGCGTTACCCGCCACGTTGGTGGCCGTCACGTCGTTCACGACGATGCTGGTGAGGCCGAGGGGCAGGACAGGGAACACCTGGTTCGTGATGTCGGTGCCTCCGGCGGTGGGCGCCGGGTTCGGGATGCCGGTGCCGACGACCCGGCTGGTGCCGGTCGCGCCGTCGCCGTTGGCCACGCACGAGCTGTCGAGGACCCCGATGAGTACCCCTGCGAGGGCCACGTTCGCCACGCTGGCCGAGCTCTCTGCGAACCCGAAGTGGTCCTCACCGGTCACATCACCGCCCCTCGTGCACCCCTGGGTCAGGCCCACACCGAGGAGGGTCGACACCGGAATCGGTACGACCGGCGTCACACTGCCCGTTCCGCACGCCGTGCCGGAGGGGAGGATGCCTGTTCCGGTGGGCCCGAAGCCGTCAGTGCCCGCTGCCTCTGACGCCGACCCGGACACGCTCGCCGTCGGCGTCCCCCCGATCGACAGCGGTGTGGCGCTGCCCGCGACGGCGTCGACGTCGGCGTGGGCGGGGCTCGCCTCGTACATCATCAAGGCTGCGCCCATAGTCGCCACTGCCAGCAGTGCGACACGGACCCTCTGCATCCGATTCTTCACCGGGTGTCTCCTTCGCTCGACCTACGCCAAAAAAACGCTTCTGCCCCGCCCTGCGCACTGCTTCACCGGCCAGCGGCAGTCACTGCACGGACGGGCGAACACTAACCGACCTGAACGGTGCGAAGCGACAACCTGCGTCGAAAGTGCGTCAAGGTGCTTCCTCGCGCTGTTCGACCAGGAACGACCACAGCTCACTGCCCGTCGCCACCGGCCCACCCCTGGGCGCCGCCATGGCGACCTGGCCGCCTTCCTATCCCGCCTCCTCAGGGTCCGGTCGAGCCGAGACGCTCCCGCAGCAGGGCCGTGACCGCCTTGCCGTCGGCCTTGCCCCTGGTCGAGGCCATGACTTTGCCGACGAAGAACCCGGCGAGCTTGGCCTCTCCTCCCGCGTAGCGCTCCCACTCCCCCGGGTTCTCGGCGATCGCCGCGTCGACCGCAGACGCGACCACGTCGCCCTCGAGCGCCTCGAAGCCCTTGGCCCGGGTGATCTCCACCGGGTCGCCGCCGGACGTCACCAGCTCGGCCAGCACCGCCTTGGCCTGGGTGGCGGTCAGCTTCCCGCCTGACTCCATCCTGAGCACCGTTGCGAAGGCGCCCGGATCAGGAGGCGTCCGGTTGGCCAGCTCGTTGGCCGCCCGGTTGAGGGCCAGCCGGCCGTCGGCCCCCTCGGCCACCGCCGCGGTGACCAGGTCGTCCAGGCCCTGCTGGACGACTGTTGCCACGGACGGCTCGCCCGACGGCACGCCGACCGCGCCGGCCAGCGCCGCCCGCCGCTCGGCCGGCAGCAGGGGCAGCGCGGCCTTCACGTCGGCCTGCCACGCCTCCGATGGAGCGAGAGGCACCAGGTCGGGCTCGGGGAAGTACCGGTAGTCGTAGGCCTCTTCCTTGGACCGCATGGAAGAGGTGCGTCCCTCGTCCTCGTTCCAGTGCCGGGTCTCCTGGACGACGGTCTCGCCGGCCTCGAGCAGGTCGATCTGCCGGCGGGTCTCGTACTCGACGGCCCGCCCCAGCGACCGCACGGAGTTGAGGTTCTTGATCTCGGCCCGGGTGCCGAGCTCGGCCGCGCCCGACCGTCGCATGGAGATGTTGGCGTCGATCCGTAACGACCCTTCCTCCATCCGGGCGTCCGAGGCGCCGATGGCCACCAGGATCGCCCGTAACTCGTTCACGTACGCCTTGGCCTGGTCGGCGGAGCGGATGTCCGGCTCGCTGACGATCTCGACCAGGGGGACTCCAGCCCGGTTGTAGTCGACGAGGGAGTGGTCGGCGCCGTGGATGCGGCCGCCGTCGCCGCCGACGTGGGTGCTCTTGCCGGTGTCCTCCTCCATATGGGCTCGGGTGACGCCCACCCGCGTGCCGTCGGGGAGCTCCAACCACCCACCGACGTTGATGGGCTGGTCGTACTGGCTGACCTGGAAGTCCTTGGGCATGTCCGGGTAGAAGTAGTTCTTCCGGTGGAAGATCGACGGCTCCACGTGGCAGTGCAGCGCCAGCCCCACCCGCATGGCCAGTTCGACGGCGTGGCGGTTGAGCACGGGGAGGGACCCGGGCAGGCCCAGGCAGACCGGGCACACGTTGGTGTTGGGCTCGTCGCCGAACGCGTTGCGGCATGCGCAAACCAGCTTGGTGGCCGTGGCCAGCTCGCAGTGGACCTCGAGGCCGACCACCATCTCCCAGGCGGTGGTCGTGACCGCGCCGGCCGTCACAGCAGGCTCCGTTCGAGGGCGGCGGCCGCCCGGAACATGCTCGCCTCGCCCA
>DASVVF010000311.1:0-1897 GCA_036386695.1 Catenuloplanes sp.
GCACCGAGGGCTCGTCGGCGCTGGGACCGTTCTTCATCAACTCCTTCGTCATCGCGATCCCGTCGGTGATCATCCCGCTGTCGCTGGCCTCGCTCGCGGCGTACGCCTTCGCCTGGATCAAGTTCCCCGGGCGCAACCTGCTGTTCCTGGTCGTCTTCGCGCTGCAGATCGTGCCCATCCAGGTCACCCTCATTCCGCTGCTCACCCTCTATGTGCAGGGCGGGCTGGCGAACACCTTCTGGACGCTGTGGCTGTCCCACTCGATCTTCGCGTTGCCGCTGGCGATCTACCTGCTGCACAACTTCATGAAGGAGATCCCGGCCACCCTGCTGGAAGCGGCCCGGGTGGACGGCGCCGGCCACATCGCGATCTTCTTCAAGGTGCTCCTGCCGCTGCTGCGGCCGGCGCTGGCGGCGTTCGGCATCTTCCAGTTCCTCTGGGTGTGGAACGACCTGCTGGTCGCGCTGACCTTCGCCGGCGGCGGCCAGGAGATCGCGCCCATCACCGCCGCCCTGGCCAACCTCAGCGGCACCCGGGGCACCGCCTGGCACCTGCTCTCCGCGGGCGCCTTCGTCTCGATCATCGTGCCCGTCATCGTGTTCCTGGCCCTGCAGCGCTACTTCGTCCGGGGCCTGCTGGCCGGCGGAGTCAAGGGCTGAGGCGACCGTACGCTCCAGCGCCGTCCCGCATCGCGGGGCGGCGCTGCCGCGTCGTACCGGAGGAGTCGCGCGCCGCGCCGAAACCCCGTCGGATAGGCCCTACGCTGGCAGTACGCGTGCCACCGGGCCCGGCGGCGCGCACCCGGGCCGACCCACGGCCGCACCGAGCTGGAGATCACCCTGGACGCGACAGAGACGACGGCACCACCCGGGTCGACCCGCCACGAAGGTCCGGCGGCACCGTGGTGGCGGCACGCCGTGATCTACCAGGTCTACCCCCGCTCGTTCGCCGACTCCGACGGCGACGGCCTCGGCGACCTGCCCGGCATCACCGCCCGGCTCGGCCAACTGCGCGAACTCGGGGTGGACGCGGTGTGGCTCTCGCCGTTCTACCCGTCCCCACAGGCCGACGCCGGCTACGACGTGGCCGACCACCGGGACGTCGACCCCGCGTTCGGCACCCTGGCCGACGCCGGCCACCTGATCACCCGGGCGCACGCGCTGGGGCTGCGGGTCATCGTGGACCTGGTGCCCAACCACACCTCCAGCGAACACCCGTGGTTCCAGGCCGCCCTGCGGGCCGGCCCGCAGAGCCCGCAGCGGGCCCGCTACATCTTCCGCGACGGGCGGGGGCCGGGCGGTGACCAGCCTCCCAACGGCTGGCCGAGCGTCTTCGGCGGTCCAGCCTGGAGCCGGGTCACCGAACCCGCCGACGGCCGGCCCGGGCAGTGGTACCTGCACCTGTTCGACCCCGGCCAACCGGACCTCAACTGGAACTATCCGGAAGTGCGCGCGGAGTTCGTGGACATCCTGCGATTCTGGCTCGACCGGGGGGTCGACGGGTTCCGGGTCGACGTGGCACACGGTCTGGTCAAGCAGGCCGACCTGGCGGACTGGCACCAACCGGTGCGGATGCTCGACGGCACCGGCGGGGACGGCGGCCCGCGACCACCGATGTGGGACCAGGACGGGGTGCACGAGATCTACCGGCAGTGGCGCACGGTCACCGACGGGTACCCCGGTGACCGGATGCTGGTGGCCGAGGCCTGGGTGCGCCCGGCCGAGCGGCTCGCCGCGTACATCCGCCCCGACGAGATGCACCAGGCCTTCAACTTCGAATACCTGGAGGCCGCCTGGAACGCGGCCGCCCAGCGGGCGGTGATCAGCCGTACGCTGGCGGCCGCCGAGGCGGTCGGCGCCCCGACCACCTGGGTGCTGTCCAACCACGACGTGGTGCG
>DASVVF010000312.1:0-5601 GCA_036386695.1 Catenuloplanes sp.
ACGGGCGTCGGGATAGGGCGAGCGGGTGGAGAACTCGACGCCGGGCAGGAGGGTGGCGACGGTGTCCCCGCCCGCGAGCGCGTCCACGTCGGCGTCGGACAGGTGGGTGCAGTGGTCGGCGCTGGCCGCACCCACCTCGACGGCCAGCAGCACCCCCGGGCCGGGGCCGAGCTGGTTGGCGTGCACCCGGGCCCCCAGGCCGGCGGCCTGCCCGACGGTCAGGATCGCCCGGGCGTGGTCGGCGTCGAAGGCCCCCCGCTCGCAGAACACGTCGACCCACCGGGCGTACGGGGTGGCGGCGGACAGCATCGGCCCGCACACCAGACCCACGTAGTCGTCGGGGCGACCGGCGTACTCGGCGGGGACCACGTGCGCGCCGAGGAAGGTGGTCTCGTCGGTCACCTCGCGGGCGATCCGCAGCGACCGGGCCTCGTCGGCGACGCTCAGGCCGTACCCACTCTTGATCTCGATCGTGGTGGTCCCCTGCCGCAGCGCCTCAGCGCGTAGCCGGGCGACACCGGCGCGCAGCTGGCCGTCGCTGGCCGCGCGGGTGGCCGCGACGGTGGCCCGGATACCGCCGCCGGTGTACCGCTCGCCGGCCATCCGGGCGGCGAACTCCGGCGCCCGGTCCCCGGCGAACACCAGGTGCGAGTGGCTGTCGACGAACCCGGGCAGGACGGCGGCGCCGCCGGCGTCGAGGCGGTGGTCGGCGGGCGGCGCGTACCGGTGTGGCCCGATCCAGGCGATCCGGCCCTCCTCGACCAGCAGCGCGGCGTCCCGGCGCACCCCCAGCGGCGGCTGAGCGCCGCCGGTCTCGTTGGTGACCAGCTCGCCGATGTTGGTGATCACCAGGCTCACCGGAGGGCCCCGGTTCCACTCATGTGAGGGCCCCGATCGCGGTGCGCAGCGCGGTCGGCACGTCGATGTCGACGTGGCGGCCGTCGGCGACAGTCAGCCGGCCGTCGACCAGGACATGGGTCACGTCCGCCGTGGTCGCGGCCCACAGCGCCGCGCCCGGTGCCACCCCGGCGGTGCGCACGCTGTCCAGGCGCACGGCGACCAGGTCCGCGCGCCCACCCACCCGGATCCGACCGGCGTCCGGCCAGCCCAGCGCCGCGTGCCCGGCCGCCGCGCCGATGGCCAGCAGGTGGCCGGCGGTGAAGTGGCCGCGCCGCCCCGTGCGCAGCCGCTCGTGCAGTTCGACGCCGCGTAGCTCCTCGAACGGGTCGATCACGGCGTGGCTGTCGCTGCCCACGCTCAGCGGGCTGCCGGCGTCGGCCAGCGGCCGGGCCGGGCCCAGGCCGTCGGCGAGGTCGCGTTCGGTGCTGGGGCACAGGCAGACCCCGGTACCCCCACCGCCCAGCAGGGCGATGTCGCCGGCCGACAGGTGGGTGGCGTGCACGGCGGTGGTGTCCGGCCCGAGCAGGCCGTGGCGGTGCAGCAGCTCGGTCGGCGAGCAACCGTGCACCGCCTGGCAGGCGGCGTTCTCGGCGGGCTGTTCGGACAGGTGCACGTGCAGCGGCTGGCCGGTGGTGCGGGACGGCACCGCGGCCAGCGCGGCGGCGGGCACGGCGCGCACCGAGTGCACCGCCGCGCCGATCCGGGCGGTGCGCCGGTCGGTGAGCGCCGCGGTGCGTTCGCTCCACGCGTCGACGTCGCCGTCGCCGAAGCGGCGCGCCACCCCGTCCAGCGGGGCACCGTCGATGGTGGAACTCAGGTACAGGGTGTCGAGCAGGGTGATCCGGATTCCGGCGTCCTCCGCGGCGGCGATCAGCGCCTCACCCATCGCGTTCTGGTCGGCGTACGGGCTGCCGTCGCCCCGGTGGTGCAGGTAGTGGAATTCGCCGACGCAGGTGATCCCGGCGCAGGCCATCTCCGCGTAGGTGGCCCGCGCCAGCGCGTGGTAGCTGTCCGGGTCCAGCCGCCCGGCCAGCTCGTACATCCGCTCGCGCCACGACCAGAAGGTGCCGCTGCCGCCGGTCCGCCCGCGCAGCGCGCGGTGGAAGGCGTGCGAGTGGGCGTTGGCCAACCCGGGCAGGACCAGCCCGGGCAGCCGGGTGGCTCCCGGCGGCACCGGGCGCACCCCGACGTCGACGGCGGTGAACCGGTCGCCGGTCACCTCGATCAGCACGTCGGCGTCCGGCGCGTCGCCACCCAGCCAGGCGTGCCCGGCGTGGTACCGCCCAGTGGCCGGGGTCACCGGCATGCCAGCTCCCGCAGCACGGTGGCCAGCGCCGCGACACCGGCGGCGCAGTCCGCGCCGGTGGCGTGCTCGGCCGGGGAGTGCGAGATCCCGGTGGGGTTCCGCACGAACAACATCCCGGTGGGTACGTGCGCCGCCAGCACCCCGGCGTCATGACCGGCACCGGTCGGCAGCACCGGCACCCCGGCTCCCGGCGGCCCTACGCCCGGCATCCCGGCTGCAGATGCCAGCGGCCCGGCCAGGAGGCGGGGGTCGAAGGTCACCACCGGGCTGAAAGACTCGCGCGCCAGGGTCACCGTGGTTCCGTCGTGGCCGCCCCGTTCGGTCGCGTCGGCGCGCACCGCCTCGACCAGGCCGGTCAACGTGTCCGGGTCGGCGGCCCGGGCGTCCAGCCAGCCGGTCACCAGCGACGGCACGGCGTTGGTGGCGTTCGGCCGCACCGCCACCCGGCCGATGGTGGCGTGCGCGCCGCGCAGCCGGGCCTGCCGGTCGACGGCGAGCACCGTGGCGGCGAACGTCAGCATCGGGTCGCGGCGGTCCGCCATCCGGGTGGTGCCGGCGTGGTTGCCCTGCCCGGTGATCTCCAGCCGCCACCGGCCGTGCGGCCAGATCGCGTCGGCGACGCCGACCGGCGCGTCCAGGTCGGCCAACGCGCGGCCCTGCTCGACGTGCAGCTCGACGAAGGCGCCGATCCGGGCCAGCAGGTCGGGGCGGGCGCCGGCCGGGTCGGCCCCCAGCGCCGAGGCCAGGCTGATCCCGTCGCGGTCGGTCAGCGCCGCCGCCGAGGCCGGGTCCAGGGCGCCGGTGAGCAGCCGGGACCCCAGGCACGGTACGCCGAACCGGGCGCCCTCCTCCTCGGCGAAAACGACAAGCGCGATCGGCCGGTGCGGGGTCACCCCGGCGGCGCGCAGCGCGTCCACCGCCAGCAGCGCGCTGACGATGCCGAGCGGGCCGTCGTACGCCCCGCCGTGCGGCACCGAGTCGAAATGGCTGCCGGTGGCCACCGCGTCACCGGCCCGGGGGTCGCCCCACCAGGCGATCAGGTTGCCGTTGCCGTCCTGCTCCATGGCGAGATCACGGCGGTCGGCCTGGTCGCTGAACCAGTCCCGCAGCCGCAGTTCGGGGGCGGTGAAGGCGTACCGCAGGTACCCGCCGGAGGCCGGGTCCCGCCCGACCGGGGCGAGCTCGGCCCACAGCCGCTCGAAGGCGGCCACGGCGTCGGGGCCTGCCGTCAGAGCGTCGGGGCTTGCGGTCACAGCGTCGGGGCTTGCCGTCCCGGCGTCGCGGCCCGCGCTCACGGAGTTTCCCGCATCGGCACCCGGACGCCCCGGTCGTGGGCGACCGTCTCGGCCAGCTCGTAGCCGGCGTCGACGTGCCGGATCACCCCCATCGCCGGGTCGTTGGTCAGCACCCGCTCGATCTTCTCCCCGGCCAGGGCGGTGCCGTCGGCCACGCAGACCTGCCCGGCGTGCAGGGACCGGCCGATGCCCACCCCGCCGCCGTGGTGGATGGACACCCAGGAGGCCCCGCTGGCCGTGTTGACCAGGGCGTTGAGCAGCGGCCAGTCGGCGATCGCGTCGGAGCCATCGGCCATCGCCTCGGTCTCCCGGTACGGCGAGGCCACCGACCCGCAGTCCAGGTGGTCGCGCCCGATCACCACCGGGGCGCTGAGTTCCCCGCTGGCGACCATGTCGTTGAACCGCACCCCGGCCACGTCGCGTTCGCCGTAGCCGAGCCAGCAGATCCGGGCCGGTAGGCCCTGGAAGGCGACCTTCTCCCCGGCCAGCCGCAGCCACCGGGCCAACGGTTCGTTGTCCGGGAACAGTTCCAGCACCGCCCGGTCGGTGGCGGCGATGTCGGCCGGATCGCCGGAGAGCGCCGCCCACCGGAACGGGCCCTTGCCGGCGCAGAACAACGGCCGGATGTACGCGGGGACGAAACCCGGGAACGCGAACGCCCGGGCGTACCCGGCCAGTCGCGCCTCGCCGCGGATCGAGTTGCCGTAGTCGAACACCTCGGCGCCGGCGTCCAGGAAGCCCACCATCGCCGCGACGTGCCGGGCCATCGACGCCCGGGCCCGCTCGGTGAACTCCTCCGGTTTGGCCGCCGCGTACGCCGCCGCGTCGGCCGGCTCCACCCCGACCGGCAGGTACGACAGCGGGTCGTGCGCGCTGGTCTGGTCGGTGACGATGTCGATCTCCACCCCGAGCTGCAGCAGCTCCGGGAAGACGACGGCGGCGTTGCCGACCACCCCGACGGACAGCGCCCGCCGGTCCCGTTTGGCGGCCAGCACCTGGTCGATGGCGTCGGTGAGCGAGTCGGCGACGGTGTCGAGGTAACGGTCGCGGACCCGGCGGGCCAACCGCGTGGCGTCGACGTCCACGATCAGGCAGGCCCCGCCGTTCATGGTGACCGCGAGCGGTTGGGCGCCGCCCATCCCGCCGCAGCCGGCGGTCAGGGTCAGGGTGCCGGTCAGGGAGCCGCCGAACCGTTTCGCCGCGACGGCGGCGAAGGTCTCGTAGGTGCCCTGCAGGATGCCCTGGGTGCCGATGTAGATCCACGAGCCGGCGGTCATCTGCCCGTACATGGTCAGGCCGAGCTGCTCCAGCCGGCGGAACTCCGGCCAGGTGGCCCAGTCGCCGACCAGGTTGGAGTTGGCGATCAGCACCCGCGGCGCCCACTCGTGGGTGCGGACCACCCCGACCGGGCGCCCGGACTGCACCAGCATCGTCTCGTCGTCGCGCAGCGTGCCGAGGGTACGGATCATGGCGTGGTAGGACGGCCAGTCCCGGGCCGCCTTGCCGGTGCCGCCGTAGACAACCAGGTCCTCGGGGCGTTCGGCGACCTCCGGGTCGAGGTTGTTCATCAACATCCGTACGGCGGCCTCCTGCGGCCAGCCGACGGCGGTGCGCGACGTACCGCGCTGGGCCCGGACCGGTTCGTACATTGCGGCCTCCTTCGGGGGGACCTGCTTCACGGGGTGAAGACGTGGCGACGGGCCGCCGCGGCCTCGAACTGCTCCAGCCGGCGCTGCGCCGGTTCGGGCGCCGCGTCGCACATCGCCTGCAGCAGCACCATGGCCAGCGCCATCGGCGCGGTGTGCAGGTCGAAGACCAGCTGGGCGCCGACCGCCGCGGGCAACACGATGTCGGCCAGCTCGGCGGCCGGACTGACCGCCGAGTCGGTGATGACCACCACCTTCAGTCCCGCGTCGCGGCACTCGCGCAGCACGTCCAACGCCTCGCGCGGGTAGCGAGGCAGCACCATCGCCAGTATCGCGCCGGCGCCGGCCGTGTGGGCCTGGTCCAGCCGGTCGAGCAGCAGGCTGCCGCCGGTGTCGAGGACCCGCACGTCCGGGTGCACCTTCGCGGCGAAGAAGCCGAAGTAGGCGGCCAGCG
>DASVVF010000313.1:0-6711 GCA_036386695.1 Catenuloplanes sp.
CCACCAGCTCCCCCAGCAGCCGGGGGCCGACCAGCCCGGCGACGGCCGCCGCCGCGTGCAGCCCGAGGGCCAGCCACAGCGCCCGGGGGTGCCGGCGCACCAGGGTACGGGCGTAGCGCCGCACCTCGGCGGCGTCGGCCACCGGCAGTTTCCGCTGGCTCACGATTCCTCCTCGCCCCGGGTGATGGTGGCCGCGTACCGGGGTTCGCGGGCGAGCAGCTCGCGGTGGGTTCCCTCGGCGACGACCGTGCCCCCTTCGACGTACGCCACCCGGTCGGCCCTGGCCAGCAACAGCGGGCTGGTGGAGCAGACCACGGTGGTACGACCACGCCGGGCGGCGCGCAGCCGTTCGGCGATCCGCGCCTCGGTGTGCGCGTCGACCGCGCTGGTCGGCTCCACCAGGATCAGGATCTCCGGGTCGATGAGCAGCGCCCGGGCCAGCCGCAGCCGTTGTTGCTGGCCGCCGGAGAACTCCCGGCCGCGCTCGGCGACGTCCGCGTCCAGACCGCCGGGCAGGCCGTCGACGATGTCGCCGGCGCTGGCCGCGTCCAGCGCCCGGGCGATCCGCTGCGGTGCGCCGCCGTGCGGGTCCAACCCGGTGCGCAGCGGGCCGGAGAACAGCCGGGCGTCGTTGTCGGCGACCATGATCCGCTCCCGCACGTCGGCCAGGGGCAGCTCCCGCAGGGGCACCCCGGACAGAGTCACGTCGCCGTCGACGTAGCGCCCCAACCGGTCCGCGACGGCCACCGCGTCGTCCGGGTCGGCCGCCGCCACGGCGGTGACGGTGCCCGGCCGGATCCGCAGCCCGGAGGCCGGGTCGACGAGCGGTCCGGGCCGGTCGGGCAGCGGGGTCGGTACGGCCGGGTCGGCGAGCTCGGGGGCCAGGCCCAGCAGGGTGACCACCCGCCCGGCGGAGACGTGCCCGCGGGTCATCTTGTCGATCGCCTCGGTGAGGTTGCGCAGCGGATTCAGCAGGAAGACGGCATAGCCGTAGAACGAGACGAGCTGACCGACGCTGATCTCCCCGGCCATCGCGAACCGGGCCCCCAACCAGGTGACCAGCACCACGAACGCACCGGGCAGCAGCACCTGCACCGCTTCCAGCCAGGCCTGCACCCGGGCCACGTCGAGGCCGGCGGTGCGCAGTGCCTGCGACTCGGTGCGGTACCGGTCCGCGACCACCGGTTCGCCGCCGACGCCGCGCAGCACCCGCAGGCCGCTGACGATGTCACTGGCCCGGCTCGCCAGCCGGCCCTGCTGATCGCGGTAGAGCTGCTGGCGGCGGTGCAGCGGCCGGATCAGCAGCCCGACGGCCGCCATCAGGACCGGCACCCCGATGAGCACGACCAGGCCCAGCGGCACCGAGGTGGACAACAGGATGACCGTGACCACCACCACCGCGACCAGCGAACCGCTGCCCCGGGCGATGATGTCGATCGCCGAGCCGAGGTGCTCGATGTCGGCGGTGCCGATGCTGACCACTTCCCCGGTGGTCAGCCGGCGCGGCAGGGTGGCGCCGAGCCGGTTGGCCTGTCGCACGGTGACCTGGACGGTCCGGTACGCCGAGCCGAGCCAGTTGACCACCGCGAACCGGTGCCGGGCGATCCCGGCGGCCGCCTGCAGCAGCCCGACCCCGAGCAGAACCCCACTCCACAGCAGCAGCGCGTCGGGGTCGCGGGCGGACAGGCCGGCGTCGATCGCCTTGCCCACCACGGCGGGCACCAGGGACAGGGCCACCATCCAGACGATGGCCAGCAGCACCGCCGCGGTCAGCGGCAGCCAGGTACGCCGGGCCAGCCAGAGCAGGTAACGGGCGGCGGACCGGTGGTCGGGGGTGCCGGGCTCAGCCGGGGGTGAGGCACGCATGGCCTGACCGACGCTATGGACCTTTCCCCGGTTACGCGACCGGTTTACCGGGGGCCGAGCGTGGCCGGCGGATGGGGCTCAGCGGTCGACCGGGCTGAAATCCCAGATGTGCGGGGACCGGGCCACCAGGTGCGCGGGCGGGTCGGGCAGCGGGACCGGGGTGCTGCGCCAGCGGGAGATGACCACCACCCGGTGGTCGGTGGAGGTGAACACCTCGCTGGAGACGTGCAGCGGTTGCACCTCGATACGTGGCACGGCCTGGTCGCACACCCAGGTCAGCAACTCGGCGAAGCCGGACGGCCACGCCTTGACCTCCCACATCCGCACAATCACGCCGTGTCCCTCCCGCGCCGCCCAGAGGTGACGTTATACCGACGCCGCCCGCGCCGCGCCGCGTCCGGACACCGGCGGGAGTCAGGGTCGTCTCATCATCACCAGGGCGTCGGTGTTGCTCGGCTGGTAGTAGCCGCGGCGGACCCCGACCGGTTCGAAGCCGTACGCCGCGTAGAGCCGTTGCGCCGCCGGGTTGTTCACGGCGACCTCCAGCATGACGGTGCCGACACCGCGGCGGGCGACCTCGGCGAGCAGTGCCTCCAGCAGCACCCGGCCGATGCCGCGTCGGTGGGCGTCGCGGCGGACGGCGATGTTCTGCACCCAGGCCTCGTCCGGTGGCTGCACGGCCAGGCCGGCGTACCCGGTGACCTGGTCGTGCCCGTCCAGCGCGACCAGGTAGTGGTGGCCGTTGGCGAGTTCGTTCCAGAACATCGACGCCGACCAGGTCTCCGCCCCGAACAGGTCGGCCTCGATCGCCAGCACCGGCTCGATGTGCCACCAACGGAACCGGGTGATCGTGACCGGCGGGGCCGGCGTGCCGGGGTGGGCCACCCTAGGCCGTCCGGTGCCAGTCGACCGGCGGGCGGCCGGCGTCGGCGAGCGCCTTGTTGGTGGCGCTGAACGGCCGGCTCCCCCGGAAGCCGCGCGGGTTCAGCGGGCTGGGGTGGCCGGCCTCCAGCACCACGTGCGCCGGGTTGGTGACCAGGTCGCGTTTACGGCGGGCGTACCCGCCCCAGAGCAGGAACACGACACGCTCGGCGCGGGCGTCCAACGCCCGGATGGTGGCGTCGGTGAACGCCTCCCAGCCCTTGCCGGCGTGCGACGCCGCGGCGCCGGCGCGCACCGTGAGCACCGCGTTGAGCAGCAGTACCCCCTGGGCGGCCCAGCCGCTGAGGTCACCGCTGGCCGGCGGGGCCACGCCGACGTCCTCGGCCAACTCCTTGAAGACGTTGCGCAGTGACGGCGGCACCCGGACCCCGGCGCGGACGCTGAAGCTGAGCCCGTGGGCCTGGCCCGGCCCGTGGTACGGGTCCTGGCCGAGCACCAGCACGCGGCAGTCCCGCGGCGGGCACAGCCGGTACGCCGCGAACAGGTCCTCGATCGGGGGGTACACGGTCTGAGCGGCGTACTCGGCGGCCACGAAGGCACCCAGCGCCGTGGTGGCCGCCGGGTCCAGGTGCGGCGCGACGGCGGCCCGCCAGCCGGCCGGCAGCAGGGCCGGCAGGTCCAACCCGCTCATCCGGTCTTCCTCAGGAACGCTCATCCGGTCTTCTTCAGGAAGGCGACCAGCGCGTCGTTCACCGCGCCGGCGTGTTCG
Source organism: Catenuloplanes sp. (assembly GCA_036386695.1). Lineage (GTDB taxonomy): Bacteria > Actinomycetota > Actinomycetes > Mycobacteriales > Micromonosporaceae > DASVVF01. Next base: position 3,518 of record DASVVF010000313.1, read on the forward strand.
AGCATCACCACGTGTCCACGGTCGTCGATTTTGATGAACTCGGCATCCGGCAGGTGCCGGATGATCTCCTCGGAGTGCGCGACCGGGGTGATCATGTCCTTGTCCCCCACGATCACCAGCGCAGGGGTGCCGCGCATCGCGGCCAGTGCCGGGTAGCGCGCATGGGTGTGCAGGGTCCGCAGGTAGCGGGCCACCGTCTCGGCCGACGTGGTCGAGTTCATCCGCTCCACAAAGGACACCAGGGACGGGCTCGGGTGGTCGGTGCCGAAACCGTACCGGCGGGTCAGCAGCCAGGCCAGGTCGGAGGAGACCGCGCGGGCCCGGTCGATCACCCCGCCACTGACCCGGGCGACCCCGTTGACCAGCGGCAGCAGCGGGGCGCTGAACCGGGCGGCGAGGGTGGCCAGCCCCATTCCGGCGCCCTCCACCTCGCCGCCGGAGGTAGCGATCAGCACCACCCCGACCACCCGGGCACCGAACCACTCGGGGTACTTCTCCGCGAACGCCATGATGGTCATGCCGCCCATCGAGTGTCCGACCAGGACGATGGGCTCCGCCGGGGCGATCGCGTCGAGCACCGCCCGCAGCCCTTCGCCCAGCGACCCGAGGTCGTACTCGCCCTCCTGCAGGGAGCCGGAGCGGCCATGGCCGGGCTGGTCGTAGAAGACCAGCCGCCGGTCACCGCGCTCGGCCAACTCCTTGCGCTGGAAATAGAAGGTGCCCATGTCCAGGCAGAAGCCGTGCACGAACACCACGGTCGGCGCCGGCTGGCTGGTGCTGGAACGGGGCTCGACGATCTCCACGTACAGGTCGATGCCGTCGGCGCTGGTCACGCTGAGCGACTCGTCGTACGGCTGGTTCCCGAAGTCCTCGTCGGCGTACGGGTCGGCGACCCCGCGTTTCTCCCGGCGCAGCAGGGCGCGTTCCGCGGCGATGCCCGCGGCGACGCCGGCGGCGGCGGCCACGCCGAGCAGGGCGCCGAACACCCCGGCCCGGCGGCGCACCCGGTGGCGGGGGGTGGCCGGGCTCACGCCGCGCCCTGCGCGTCGCGGCCGCTGTACACCCGGGCCACCCGGGTGCCGCCGAACCGGCTGACGATCTCGTAGTTGATCGTGCCGGCGGCCCGCGCCCAGTCGTCGGCGGTCGGCTCGCCGTCGTCGCCGGGACCGAACAGGGTGGCCACGTCACCGGCTCGCACCGCGTCGTCGCCGCAGTCCAGCACCACCTGGTCCATGCAGACCCGCCCGGCGATCGGCCGCACCCGGCCGGCGAGCTGGACCGGCCCGGTGCCGGACGCGTGCCGGGGGACCCCGTCGGCGTAGCCGACCGGCAGCACCGCCAGGGTCGTCTCCCGCTCGGTCAGGTAGGTGTGGCCGTATGAGACGCCCTGCCCGGCGGGCACCCGCTTGGTCAGCAGCACCCGGGCCCGCGCCGTCATCGCCGGGCGCAGCCCGAACGGGTAGGAGCCGGGCTGATCCGCTTCGTCGCGGGGCAGCGGCGACAGCCCGTAGATCGAGATCCCGGGGCGGACCAGGTCGAAATGGGCGTCCGGGCGGGTCAGGGTGGCGGCCGAGTTGGCGATGTGCCGGTAACGCGGGGTGATGCCGTGGCCGGCGGCGACCCGCAGGCCGTCGGCGAAGGCGGCGAGCTGCCGGTCGATGGTCGGGTGGCCGGGCGCGTCGGCGTACGCGAAATGGCTCCACACCCCCACCACCTCGACGGTGCCGTCGGCCTGCGCCTTCGCCGCGGCCTCCAGCAGGGCCGGCCAGTCGTCGGCCGTCGCACCGCCCCGGGACAGCCCGGTGTCGATTTTCAGGTGCGCCCGGGCGGGACGCCCGGCCCGCTCGGCGGCGGTGACCAGCTCGCCCAGCTGTCCGACGCTGGCCGCGCTCAGGTCGACGTCGGCGGCGACCCCGGTGTGCAGGTCGAGCCCGGGGGCGAGCAGCCAGGCCAGCACCGGGGCGGTGAGGCCGGCCCGACGCAGGGTGAGCGCCTCGTCCAGGGTGCACACTCCCAGCCAGGTCGCCCCGCCGGCCAATGCGGCCCGGGCGACCGGCAGCATCCCGTGGCCGTAGCCGTCGGCCTTGACCACGGCCATCACCTCGGCCGTGGTGCCGCCGCGGAGCCGGGCGACGTTCGCCCGGATCGCGTCAAGATCTACTCGGACCTCCGCCTGCCACATGGCGTTCAGCCTACTGACCGGCGGTCGTACCCATGCTCAACAGGCCGGCCAGCACGGGCCGTAGCGCCGCGGCCACGTCCGGCGCGGTCACCGGGCCGCTGCGGGCCGCCTCCCGACCGGCCAGTCCATGCAGGTACGCGGCCGCGACCGCGGCCCGGTCCGGCGCCAGGCCGGCGGCCAGCAGCGAACCGAGCAGCCCGGCCAGCACATCCCCGCTGCCCCCGGTGGCCAGCGCCGGGGTTCCGGTCGGGTTCGCCCACACCGCGCCGGACGGGGTGGCCACGATGGTGCGGTCGCCCTTGAGCAGGACGACGCCGTTGAGCCGGGCCGCCAACCGCAGCGCGGCGTCGGCCCGGTCGGTGTCGGGTGCCTCCCCGGCCAGCCGGGCGAACTCCCGGTCATGCGGCGTGATCACGATCGGCGCGTCGCGGCGCAGGTCGGTCGCGAAGGACCCGTCGACGAGCAGGGTCACCGCGTCGGCGTCGAGCACCACCGGCACCGACGTGGCCAGCACCGCGCGCAGTTCGGTACGGGCCCGCTCGCCGGTGCCCAACCCGGAGCCGCAGACCCACGCCTGCACCCGCCCCGATCCGGCCACCCGCTCGCTGGCGATCACCGACGGGTGGTGCCGCAGGACGTGGTCCGCCGCCCCGCCGGCGTAGCGGACCATCCCGGTCGGGCCGGCGAGCGCCCCGGCGACGGAGAGGACCGCCGCCCCGGGGTATTCCGCCGAGCCGGTGGCCACCCCGACCACCCCCCGGTTGTACTTCTCCGCCGCGGCGGTGAGCGGCGGCAACCACCCGGCGATGTCGGCCCGCTCGGGGACCCGCACCGCGGGATCCGCCCGCAGGACCGCGGCGACCCCGATGTCGACCAGCTCCACCACACCGGCCAGCGCCGCCGCCGGGCCCAGCACCAGCGCCGGCTTGAGGCAACCGAACGTCACGGTGACGTCGGCGGCCACCGCGGCGCCCGGGACGTCACCGGTGTCCACGGCCACCCCGCTGGGCAC
>DASVVF010000314.1:0-6598 GCA_036386695.1 Catenuloplanes sp.
CGGCTCCCTCGTCGCCCACCCGCAGGCTGACCGAGTAGATCGCGTCACCGGTACCCGACGCGGTCGGGTCGAGCGTCACGTCGACGTGCGCGCCGATAGGCAGTGACCGCAATACCGTGGCCAACGCGTTGGCGAATTCCCGCCACGCCTCGGTCACCTTGCCTCGTAGATCAGCCGTGGTGGGTTCGTCGAGCAGGTGGAACTCCGACTGGGCCTCGACCGGCTCCGGTCTGCCGCCCGGCTGCTCGACGGGGTCGGCCGCCCCGCGCTCTGCCATCATGATCGCCTCCGTCCGTCAGCCACACCCTACCGACCGCTCGGGTGGGGTGGTCATCCTCAGTCGGCGGTGCCGCCGGGTTCAGCCGGCGCCCCGCCCGGGGCCGGCCAGGCGGCCGCCAGGGCACTGAGCCGGGCCGCCGCGTCGCCGGGCGCGGTGCCCCGGCCGACCGCCACCCCGAGCAGGTACGCCGTCACCGGCGCACCCGGTCGCAGCACGTTGTGGGCCACGTCGCGGGCCAGGTCCAACACCACCTTCGGATCGACCTCCGCCGGGTCCAGGCCGAGCTCGCGGCAGGCGACCGTCACCCATGCGTCCATCACGTTCATCGCGCCCACTCCTCCGCACGTCGCAGGTCCGCGTCAGTGTCGCAGTCGAACCACGGCGGTGGTCCGGGACGCTGCCAGGACACCCGGGCAACGGCCAGCCCGTCGAGCAGCGCCCGGACCGAGGCGCCGCGGCCCGGCGCCGGTGGCGACGCACCAGCCGGTGGGCCGGCCACCGCCACCCGCTCGACCGCCGCGCGCAGGGCCGCGACGCGCCAGACGCCGCACAGCAGCTGCGGTCGACCGTCCTCGTCGTGATAGAGGGCGCCGTCCAGATTGGACGCCCCGGCCACCGCCTGACGCAGCACGGCGACCGCGTCGGCGGTCAGCAGTGGCAGGTCGGCGGCGAGCACGGCCACCAGCGGTACGTCCGGGTCGAGCAGGGCCAGGCCGGCCGCGATGGCGGCGACCGGCCCGCCGCCGGGCGGGCGCTCGCGGGTCGTCCGTACGCCGGCCGGCAGGGCCGCCGGTGCCGGACCGACCACGATCCGCGGCTCGGCGTCGGCGACCGCCGCGAGCACCCGGGTGAGCATCGGCCGCCCGGCCACCGGCAGCGCCGGCTTGTCCGCGCCGCCCATCCGGCGCGCCGCCCCGCCGGCCAGCACCACTGCCCCGAAGCCGCCCATCGCCGTACGGTAGCCCGAACCTCGACCAGCGGCGCGCGGATCACCACCCGGCGGGCGTCCCAGCAGAGCGGCCGGAGGCCCCGGACGGGCCGACGCCACCGCGGCCGTGCCGGCGAGGGCGGCTCCGTCGATCTGCCGGCCGGCTCCCGGCACCGTAGGCTCGGAGGATGGGACGGGTCGCGGGCCGGCGTACGGTGCTCAGGATCGACCTGAGCGCGCCCACCGGCGCCCGGCAGCGCCCCGACAGCCTGGCCGCCGAGGAGCCGCTGGAGATCCGGGTCGGTGCGGCCGGCCCGCATCGCCGGGCCCCGCTGGCCGTCACCATGCGCACCCCCGGTCACGACCTGGACCTGGCACTGGGTTTCCTGCTGACCGAGGGCATCATCCGCGCCCATGACGACGTGGTCACCGCCCAGCTCTGTGCCGGGACCGACACGCCCAACACCTACAACGTGGTGGACGTGGTGTTGGCCGCGACGGTGCCGCCGCCACAGACGGACCCGAGCCGCAACTTCTACACCACCAGTTCGTGCGGGGTGTGCGGCAAGGCCAGCATCGACGCCGTGCGGACCCGGTCGCTGTTCGACGTGGGCGCCGACCCGCTGCGGGTGGACCCGGCGGTGTTGGCCGCCCTGCCGGACCGGTTGCGGGCCGCCCAGCGGGGTTTCGACCGCACCGGCGGGCTGCACGCCGCGGGGCTGTTCTCCGCCGACGGCGCGTTGCTGGTGCTGCGCGAGGATGTCGGGCGGCACAACGCCGTCGACAAGGTGGTCGGCTGGGCGGTGCGCGAGGGCCGGCTGCCGCTGCGCGGGCACGTGCTGCTGGTCTCCGGGCGGGCCAGCTTCGAGCTGACCCAGAAGGCGTGGATGGCCGGCATCCCGGTCCTGGCGGCGGTTTCCGCGCCCAGCACGCTCGCCGCCGAACTGGCCGAGGAGGCCGGCATGACGCTGGTCGGCTTCCTGCGCGGTCCGACCATGAACGTCTACACCGGCAGCCACCGGGTCACCGCCTGAGGTCGCGGCCGCGGACCGGCCGGGGCCGGCGGGCGCGCCGGGCGGGGCGGCCCGGCCCGAAGCCGCCGGCGGCCCGGCCGACGGACAACACCGACGGCGGCAGCCCGTGCTGGAGGACCTCGTCGAGCAGCACCGCCATCGGGTAGTCCGGCTGCTGCTCGCGGGCCCGCTCCAGGGCGACGCTGGCCAGTGCCCCCTGGCCGGTCCGCCAGGCCGCGAAGGCGAGCAGGCAGGCCGGCGCGGCGACATACCCGGGTTCGACCCGGCGCACCACATCGGTCCAGAGGCTGACGTGCCAGTCCTGCTCGCCGGTCTGCTCCCAGGCGCGATCCCGCACCGGTAGATGGGTCAGCACCACTCCCAGCCAGGCGACGTCGTCGACGTCGAGCACCGCGCCGTCGCGGTGGCGGCGCAGCGCCTCGCGTACGGCCGTCTCGCCGGCCCGGCGCAGCGCCCGGCCACCAACCACGTCGGACGGCGCGGCGGAGCTCAGCAGGTCGTGCCGTCGCTGCTCGGCGACCGCCGTCGCCGCCCGGATGACCGCCCGCTCCGGTCCGCCGACCGGGCTCAGCCGGGTCACCAGCGCGGCGCGGTCCGGTAGGGCCACCTGGCCGGCGAAGGTGGCGGCGGCGGCCACCACACTGCCGTCGGGGTGGCAGGCGGTGCCCTCGGCCGGGCAGCACGACAGCTCCGCGCACCGGTACGACCAGAACCGGCCGTCGGTCACCCGCAGCTCATCCAGGACGGTGGTCCCCCGGGCGCCCAGCGCGGTGACCAACGCGGCCACCCCCGGGGTGACCCGCGCGGCGGGGCCGTAGCCGAGCACGGTGGCCGAGTCGACGCCCTGCCGGCACACCACCCGGGCCACGTGACCGGCCTGGGCCGCCACGGCCGGCGGCGGGTCACCGGCGGCGGGCAGGTCGTACCGGACGGCGAAGGCGACCCGGGTGCCGCGCATCGCCACCACCACCAGACTGTCCGCGGGGTGGAAGCCGAGCAGGTACGGCACGGCGGCGATCAGGTCGGCGGGTGAGCGGACGGACAACGTGGGGCGATGGGTGTTGGGCATGCCGGCAGCCTGGACCGGCGCGGCGGCCCAGGTAACCCCCTGTGGACGACACGCCGGTCATCCACAGGCCGGCTCGGGGGGCGGAACGGCGAAGCCGCAGGTCAGGCCCGAAACTTGAGGTCGTGCAGGGCAGGCCCGTCCTGCCATTGTCGGGGACGCGGGCCCAGGTCCATCGTCAGTTCGATCGAGGAGAGGACGTCGTACCCGGCCGCGTGCAGACAGCGGATCGCCTCGACGTTGCGGGACGCGGGGGAGATCGTCAGCGAGGTCAGCCCGCGACCGCGGGCCTGCTCCGCGACGTGGTCGAGCAGTCTGCGGCCGATGCCCCGGCCGCGGTGCCGGGCCGTGACGACGATCGGCTCCACCTCACCGACCCGACCCTTCATGATCATGCCAATCAGCCCGATGACGTCATCGTCGGGGTGCTCGGCCACCCACACTCCGGACAGATCCAGCCGGGTCAGGTACTCCTCGAAGGCGGCCTCGCCCTCCCCTGGGCCGGCGGCGGCGGATCCATCGCCGTACAACTCGCTGTGCTCCCGGGTCAGCTCGCCCCAGAGCTGACGTCCCGCGCTGTGGTCACTGGGCCGATAGGAACGGATTGTGACGGAAGTCATACCGACATACTTACTCCTGATCGGACTCCCCGCACCGGACTTGAGGATAAGGCCGTGGATCTCGGCTACCTTCGCGCGCACCCCCAGCATCTCCCGACATTTCTCACCCACCAGCGGATCCGGGAAACCCCGGTCGCCGGCGGCGACAGCTGCACCGCGTCCCGGTTGACCCTCGACGACGGCACCTCGGTCTTCGCCAAAACCTGGCCGGCCGCAACCCCGACACCGGCGGGCTTCTTCGCCGCCGAGGCCGCCGGACTGCGCTGGCTGCGGGCGGCCGGCGCGGTGCCCGTACCGGAGGTGATCGCCGCGCTGCCGGACCTGCTGGCCTGTCAGTGGATCGAACCGGGCAGCCCGACGCCGGCGGCGGCCGAGCGCTTCGGCGGTGACCTGGCCGACCTGCACCGGGCGGGCGCGGACGCCTTCGGGGCCGACTGGCCGGGTTTCATCGGCCGGCTGCCGCAGGAAAACACCGGGTCCGCCGGCCCGTGGCCGCTGTGGTTCGCCGAGCGCCGGCTGCTGCCGTACCTGCGGCTGTCGGTCGACCGGGGCGCCCTCGCGCCCGGGGCGGACGTCGCCGCCGTGGAGGGGGTGGTCGAACGCCTCGACCGGTACGGCGGCGCCGAGCCACCGGCCCGGATCCACGGCGACCTGTGGCCCGGCAACCTGCTCTGGGGTGCCGACCAGCGGGTCTGGCTGGTCGACCCGGCCGCGCACGGCGGGCACCGCGAGACCGACCTGGCGCACCTCGCGCTTTTTGGCGGGGCGCCGCACCTGGACCGGATCATCGCCGCCTACCAGGAGCGCTGGCCGCTGGCCGACGGATGGCGGGAACGACGGCCGGTGCACCAATTGCACCTGTTGCTGGTGCACACCGCGTTGTTCGGCGCCACGTACCGCGAACAGGTTCTCGCCGCCGTACGATCGGCAATGCGGGCCTGACGGCGCTACGGTCAAGCGGTGACCCATGCTGGACAACCTCTCGCCGACCGCTACGGGCGGGTGGCCACCGATCTCCGGGTGTCGCTGACCGACCGGTGCAACCTGCGCTGCTCCTACTGCATGCCGGCGGAAGGGCTGGCCTGGCTGCCGACCCCGCAGGTGCTCACCGACGACGAGGTGATCCGCCTGGTCACCATCGCGGTCGAGCAGCTGGGGGTCAACGAGGTCCGGTTCACCGGCGGCGAGCCGCTGATCCGGCCCGGCCTGGTCGACATCGTGGCGGCCGCGGGAGCGCTCCCGTCGCGGCCACAACTCTCCCTGACCACCAACGGCATCGGGCTGGACCGGCTGGCCGCGCCGCTGCGGGCGGCCGGACTCGATCGGGTGAACATCTCCCTGGACACCCTGGACCCGGACCGGTTCAAGGCCCTGACCCACCGCCCCCGGCTGGCCGACGTGCTGGCCGGGCTGCGCGGCGCGGCGGCCGCCGGGCTCACCCCGGTCAAGATAAACACCGTCCTGATGCGGGAGATCAACGACGACGAGGCCCCGGCGCTGCTGCGCTTCGCCCTGCAGCACGGGTACGAACTGCGCTTCATCGAGCAGATGCCGCTCGACGCCCAACACGCCTGGGACCGGGCGAAGATGGTCACCGCCGAGGAGATCCTGACCGCCCTGCACACCGAGTTCACCCTGCTGCCCGACCCGATAGAGCGCGGGGGGGCGCCGGCCGAGACCTGGGTGGTCGACGGGTTCACCGATTCGGCCGGCGAACCGGCCCGGGTCGGCGTCATCGGCAGCGTCACCCGGCCGTTCTGCGGGGACTGCGACCGCACCCGGCTGACCGCGGACGGTCAGGTGCGGGCCTGCCTGTTCGCCACCGAGGAGTCCGACCTACGCCGGGCGTTGCGCGGCGGGGCGGACGACGAGGAGATCGCCGAGCGGTGGCGGTTGGCGATGTGGGGCAAGCGGGCCGGCCACGGCATCGACGACCCGACGTTCCTGCAGCCGACGCGACCGATGTCGGCCATCGGGGGTTAGCCGGTGGACTCCCCCGTCGCGGCCGGATCCCCCCTCGTCGGGACGGCCGTCGCCACGGTCACCGTCCGGTATTTCGCCGGGGCCCGGGCCGCCGCCGGGGTGGCCGAGGAGCAGGTTCCGGCCGGTGGCACCCTGCAGACCCTGACCGACGCGCTGCTCGCCCGGCACGGCGGGCGGCTGCGGCCGGTGCTCACGGTGGCCAGCTTCCTGGTCGACGGTGTCACCTGCCATGATCGGCACGTGGTCCTGCCGGCGGGCGCGACCGTCGACGTACTGCCGCCGTTCGCCGGCGGCTGAGGAGGAGCGTTGGTCGGCGTGCTCGGCTTCGTCGGGGTTATGGCGCTCGTCACCGGCCTGATCCATCTCTACCTCTGGAAGCGGCTGGTCCGCGACACCATGCGCGCCGGTTGGCCGCGCCGGGTCGGCGGACTGCTGATGGTGGCGCTGGCACTGCTGGTGCCGGCCACCCTGGCCAGCAGCCGGGTGGCCGGTGTGCACTGGCTGGCCTGGCCGGGGTATCTATGGCTGGCGCTGATGTTCTACCTGCTGGTGATCCTGCTGGTGATCGAACTGCCGATGCTGGCGGCCCGGTTGTGGCTGCGTCGCGGCGCAGGCGCGCCGCCGGCGGAAACCGCCGCCCGGGAGCCGGCGCTGGCCGGCGCCACGGCGGCCCCCGCGGAGCCGACC
>DASVVF010000315.1:0-1666 GCA_036386695.1 Catenuloplanes sp.
TTGATCGTGGGTGTGGTGGGCCCAGGCGGTGGTCTCGTCATAGCGGGTGCGGGTCTTCAGGCAGCCGTGCAGGATGCCAACCAGGCGGTTGGCCAGCTGACGGAGGGCGGCGTGGTGCCCGGCGCCGCGGGCGCGCAGGCAGTCGTAGTAGGCGCGGGCGCCCGGTGAGGCTCTCAGCGCGCAGAACGCCTGCTGGTGCAGGGCGTCGGCCAGCCGCCGGTTGCGCACGTAGCGGGCGAGGACGACGCGCTTCTTGCCCGAGGCGCGGGTGATCGGGGCCTGTCCGGCGTAGTTCTTCCGGGCCCGGGCCCCGGCGTAGCGGTCGGGGTCGTCACCGAACTCGCCGAGTACCCGGGCGCCGAGCAGGTCACCGAGGCCGGGCTGGCTGCGGTAGATCTCAGCGTCCGGGTGCCGGCCAAAATGAGCCTCCACCTGCTTCCCGAGAGCGGTGATCTGCGTGTTGATCGCGGCGATCAGCGCCACGCTCGCGCGCACGGTCGCGGCGTAGGCGCCGGCCAGCTCCGCCGGCTGGGTCAGCTGCGCCGAGCGCAACGCGGCCTGGACTTCCACGGCTTTGGCCTCCACATCGCGGCGGCGGGCTCGGCGCAGTGCCGCGGCGATCTTCGACCGCGACAGCCGGGCCGCCCGGTCCGGATCCGGCGCGGCGGCCAGCAGCTCCCGGGCGTCCGGGGCGGTCCGGTCGGGAAAGGTTTTCAGCGTGGCGGGAAAGAACTTTTGCAGCGCCGCGCGCAGCCGCAGCATCTGCCGGTGCCGGTCCCAGATCAGGTTCTGATGCGCCCGGGTGAGCACCTTGACCCCCTCGGCCAGCGCGCTGTCCCCGGCCACCGGCCGCAGCTGATGGGCGTCGGTGCGCACCATGTCGGCCAGGGTGTGGGCGTCGGCGGCGTCGCTCTTGGCGCCGGACGTGCCGTGCCGCTCGCGGTAGCGGGCCACCTGGCGGGGGTTGATTGCGAACACTCGGTAGCCGGCCGCGACCAGTGCGGCCACCCACGGGCCGCGGTCGGTCTCGATCCCGATTGAGACCTGCCCAGGTTCGGCTTCCTCGGCGACCACGCCGGCGATCAGCTCGTGCAGCCGGGCGATCCCGGCCACCCCCTCGGGCAGCCGCGCCCGCGCCAGCCGACGACCGGTGCCGTCCTGCACCTCCACGTCGTGGTGATCTTCGGCCCAGTCGTCGCCGACGAACCACATCCCGCCCTCTCCCACCTGCCGCACGGATCACGGTCGGCAGCCTGCGGGAGATCACCGCGGCCTAATGGACCAGTGCTCGCGCCACGATCAGCGGACACGTCATCCCATCAGCGGTCAGGCTCCCGACCACCGGTGAGGGCACGGTCTGTCACTAGGACTCACCAACTCCTGGATCGGAGAGTGCTCACCCACCGGCGGCTACCAGCACCGAGCCTTCCGCATCCACATCCGGGCCCGGCAGCCCCCATTAGGATCAGACACACCACGACCTCGGTGCGGCTGAACATCTGTGGAAGGACGTCCTTCCTACCGAGGTCCTGCGCTTGCTCCCGTCACCTCGCGCTCGTCGGCGTGTCCGGTCCGACCTGCCAGCCGCCCGCTACTGGGAAAGGCTCACTGAACCGAAAGCCCGGGCTGGGCGGCGCAATCTGGTACGACGGGCGGCGCCATCGAC
>DASVVF010000316.1:0-2642 GCA_036386695.1 Catenuloplanes sp.
GGCGGTTCGCCAACCGAGCCGAGGTGTTAACGCTCACATCTCCCAGCGTAGGTCAAACGGGGCGCTGCGCAAGACGGCTCACCGCCCGGTGAAGCGCGGGTCCCGCTTGTCGATGAAGGCCGCCATACCCTCGTCCCGGTCCTCGGTGGCGAACAGGCCGGCGAACAACTGGCTCTCCCAGGCCAGGGCGGCGGCCAGGTCCAGCTCCAGCCCGCCGTCGACCGCCAGCTTCGCCGCACGCAACGCCTGCGCCGGGCCGGTGGTGTACGGCCGCACCAACTCGACCGCCGTCGGGTACACCCGGTCCGCCGGCACCACCCGGTCCGCCAGGCCGATCCGCAGCGCCTCCGCCGCGTCGACCAGCCGACCCGACATGATCAGATCCTTGGCCCGGGCCGGACCCACCAACCGGGCCAGCCGCTGGGTGCCGCCCGCACCCGGGATGATGCCCAGTTTGATTTCCGGCTGGCCGAGCTTGGCGTCGTCGGCCACCACCCGCCAGTCGCAGGCCAGGGCCAGCTCACAACCGCCGCCCAGGGCATATCCGGTCACCGCTGCCACCACGGGCTTCGGGATGCGGGCCACCGCGTCGAACGCGCCGGACAGCGCCCCGGCCCGGGCGCTCATCTGCACGTACGACATCCCGGCCATCTCCTTGATGTCGGCGCCGGCGGCGAAGACCCGCTCACCGCCGTACACGATGACCGCGCGCACCTCGGGATCGGCGGTGGCCTCGGCCGCCGCGGCCCGCAGCTCCTCCTGCACCGCGACGTTGAGGGCGTTCATCTTCGGCCGGTCCAGCCGGATGGTGCCGATCCCGTCGGCGACCTGCATGCGCACGAACTCGCCCATGTCACACCTCCGCGAACAGACTACGGCCGGAGATCACGGGGTACGTAGAGTGGGCCGACCGTCGTCAGGGGCCCAGATGATCACGTATTACCGCGACCGGCACGTCGAGGTCACGTCGCAGCGCCTGCGGGTCGACGGGCAGGCGTACCCGCTGCGCGACCTCGCCCGGGTCTGGCACCGCCGCGGCCGGCGGTCCTGGTCGGCGCTGGCCGGCCGGGGGGCCCTGGGCGCGGCCATGCTGGTACCGCTGGTCGCCGCGGCGATCGGCATCGTGGTGGCGTTGCGGATCCACGCCTCCACCAGCACCACGATCGCGGTGATCGGCGCGGCCGTCCTGGTCGGGCTGGCAGCCGGCCCGGTCGCGGACCTGGTACTGGACCGGGTCGACCGTTCGTATTCGCGCGGCAGTCGCAGCCTGGAGATCTGGGCCGATGTGCGGGGCAACCCATTACTGTTACTGCGGACCCGTGACGCCCTGCGCTTCGGGCAGATCTACCGGGCCCTGCAACGCGCGCTGGAACAGACCGAACAGCCTGGCGCCCGGCTGCGCTGAGCCCCGCGGCCCGGCCGACCCGCACCGCGCTACGGTCGACCCGCCGAGCGCCATGCCGCCCGGCACCCCACCACGCCGGGGGACGCCGGCAGCGAGGAGACCTCATGCCAGCCCGCGCCCGCGACGCCTGGGCCCTCGCCGCCGTGCTGGCGGCGGCCGGGACGACGCACCTGCTGCTCCCCGGGCCATATGACGCCATCGTGCCCCGCGGGCTGCCCGGGCGGCCCCGCAGCTGGACCTACGCCAGCGGCGTAGTGGAACTCGGCATCGCCGCCGCGGTGGCCCATCCGGCCACCCGGCGACTCGGCGGGTACGGCGCCGCGGCGCTGTTCGTGGCGGTGTTTCCGGCCAACGTGCGGATGGCCGCCGACTGGCGGCGCGCCACCCCCGCCCGCCGGGCGGTGGCCTACGCCCGCCTGCCGCTGCAGGTGCCGCTGGTGCTGTGGGGGCTACGGGTGGCCCGGGCGGCGTCGCGGTGAGCCGGCCGGTGGCGTTCGACCGGACACCCGGGCACGGCGAAGGCACGCCGGCCGGTCGACCGCGTGCCTTCGCCGTCGCGCTTGTGGCGCTTCTATCGTGTCTCGATACCTGACTGCGCACCGCTGGGGTCGATCTCGCCGTCGTAGTTGTAGACGGCCACCGCCCGTCCGTCCTGCTCCCGCTGCTGCGTGGTGCGGATGTAGCGGTGGATCAACCCGTCGATCTCCAACTCCACCAACGCGGTGTCCTCCGCCGTGAACAGCGTCTGGTCACGCGGGCCTCCGACGAGCACCGCGTCGGCCTGGTCGGTCGTAGCCATGGTCACCACCCGTTTCTCGATGTGTCCTGGCATAGCTACCCGCCGGGCCTGTCCCGAAACGTCACAGCCGCCCAGCGGCCGCCGCGATCAGCCGGGCGTGACGGTGTTGAACAGGGCGTCGATGTCGGCGCGCTGGGGCAGCGAACTGGAGGCGCCGAGTCGACGGGCGCACACCGCCCCGGCGGCGCACGCCCAGCGGACCGCCTCGACGATGTCGCGGCCCTCGCCCCAGGCCACGGCCAGTGCGCCGGTGAACGCGTCACCGGCAGCGGTGGTGTCCACCGTGTCGACCGGGAACGCCGGCACGTGGACCTCGGTGCCGTCCCGGTCGCCGTACCAGGCGCCCCGTGCCCCCAGGGTCAGCACCGCCCGTCCGACGACGGCCAACAGCGCGGTCGGCTCGTCGGCCCCCCGACCGGTGAGCTGCTGGGCTTCCAT
>DASVVF010000317.1:0-4773 GCA_036386695.1 Catenuloplanes sp.
GCCCGGCCGCCCGACCGCCGCCCGACCCGGTCGGGTCAGCCGGCGAGCATCGGACCCAGCTGCTGCCCGCCGACCACGTGCGCGTGCACATGGAAGACCTCCTGCCCGGCGTGCCGCCCGGTGTTGAGGATGACCCGGAAGCCGTCGCCGGACAGCCCGGCGCCCTCGGCGACCACGGCGGCGCTGGCCAGCACCTCGCCGGCCAGCGCCGGGTCGGCGGTGGCCAGCGCCAGCACGTCGGCGTGGTGGGCCTTCGGGATGACCAGCACGTGCACCGGCGCCTGGGGGCGGATATCGCGGAACGCGAGGGTGGTGTCGGTCTCGTACACCTTCGTGGCCGGGATGTCGCCCGCGACGATCCGGCAGAACAGGCAGTCGTTGTCCACGGCTCGGATCGTATGCCGGCGGTCGCGCATCACCGGCGGACACACCCCCCGGCTGGCAGGATCGGCGGCATGGATTACCACGACGCGGTCGAGAAGGCACTGGCCGGGCTGGACCTGTCCGCCAAGGTACGGCTGCTCTCCGGGCAGGACTTCTGGACGCTGCCGGCCCGCCCGGAGATCGGGCTGGGCTCGCTGGTCATGTCGGACGGCCCGATCGGGGTACGCGGCACCGGCTGGGCACCCGACGACCCGTCGGTCGCCCTGCCCAGCCCCACCGCCCTGGCCGCGACGTGGGATCCGGACCTGGCCCGCACCGCCGGGCGGCTCCTCGGGCAGGAGGCCCGCCGCAAGGGCGTCCACGTGCTGCTGGCCCCCACCGTCAACCTGCACCGCAGCCCGCTGGGCGGGCGGCACTTCGAGTGCTACTCCGAGGACCCGCTGCTCACCGGCGAGATCGGCGCCGGCTACGTGCTCGGCGTCCAGGACCAGTCGGTCGGTACGACGGTGAAGCACTTCGTCGCCAACGACTTCGAGACCGAGCGGATGACCGCCGAGGTGCGGGTCTCCGACCGGGCCCTGCGCGAGCTGTACCTGGCGCCGTTCGAGCGGATCGTCGGTGCCGGGGCGTGGGGCGTGATGTCGGCGTACAACGGCGTCAACGGCTTCACCATGAGCGAGCACGGGCCGCTGCAGAACGACGTGCTCAAGGGCGAGTGGGGCTTCGACGGCGTGGTCGTGTCGGACTGGACGGCCGCCCGGTCCACGGTCGGCACCGCGCTCGGCGGCCTGGACGTGGTCATGCCGGCGATCGGCGACCCGTGGGGCGACGCGCTGCTCGACGCGGTGCGCTCCGGCACGGTGCCGGAGGCGGTGGTCGACGACAAGGTGCGCCGGGTGCTGCGGCTGGCCGCCCGGGTCGGCATCCTGGCCGGCGCACCGCCGGCGGTCCCCGACGCGGGTCGGCCGGCCCCGCTCGACGGTGCCGCCGTCGCCCGGCAGATCGCCGTACGCTCCTGCGTGCTGGCCCGTAACGAGGGCGGCGTGCTGCCGCTGGCGGCGGCCGGGCTGTCCCACGTCGCCGTGTCGGGGGCGCTGGCCACCGACGCCCGGGTCCTCGGCGGCGGCAGTGCCCAGGTCGTCCCGCCGCACGTGCTGTCCCCGCTCGACGGGCTGGTGGAGGCGCTGCCGGGGGTGCGGGTGTCGTACGCGCTCGGCGCCGATCCGCGCCCGCACCTGCCCGCGGCCGGCGGCGGGTCGTGGTCGGCGTTCACGGTCATCCTGCGCTCGGCCGACGGGCGGGTCCTCTTCGAGACCACCCTGCGGCGCGCCGCCGTCCGGTGGATGGGCGATCTGCCGGCCGGCGTGGACCCGGCGGAGCTGGCCACCATCGAGCTGACCGGCCGACTGACCCCGGCCGTGGCCGGCGAGCACGAGTTGGCCATCACCGGGTTCGGCATGTTCACCCTGTCGGCCGGGGACACCGAGCTGTTCTCCGGACCGGTCTTCGACGAGGACGCCGATGCCGCCGAGGCGTTCCTGTCCCCGGTCGAGCGCCGTTTCCCGGTCCCGCTGAGCGCCGGCTCCCCGGTCGATGTGCGGCTCACCCAGCAGGTCGTCGAGCAGATGGCCGGCTTCGTGTCGGCCACCCTGGGCCACCGCGCACCGACGCCGGCACCCGACGAGCTGATCGAGGAGGCGGTGGCCGTGGCCGCCGCCGCCGATGTCGCCGTGGTGGTGGTCGGCACCACCGAGGAGGTCGAGTCCGAGGGCTTCGACCGCACGTCGCTGGCGCTGCCGGGCCGGCAGGACGAACTGGTGGCCCGGGTCGCGGCCGCGAACCCCCGCACGGTGGTGGTGGTCAACGCCGGCTCCCCCGTGCTGATGCCGTGGGCCGACGACGTCGCGGCGATCCTGCTCACCTGGTTCCCCGGGCAGGAGGCCGGCGCCGCGCTGGCCGACGTGCTGCTCGGGGCGGCCGAGCCGGGCGGTCGCCTGCCGAGCACCTGGCCGCGCCGGGAGACCGACGCCCCGGTCCTGGCGGTCACCCCGGTCGGTGGGCGGGTCGACTACGACGACGGCATCTTCATCGGATACCGCGCCTGGCAGCGCGGCGGGGTGGCGCCGCTGTTCCCGTTCGGGCACGGCCTGGGCTACACGACGTGGGAATACCGGGACCTCACCGTCGCCGATGGCGCGGCGGTGGTGACGCTGCGCAACACTGGGGCCCGCCCGGGACGCGAGGTGGTGCAGGTGTACGCGGCCCCGCGGCACGCTGACCGGCAGGCGCCGGACCCGCTGGCGCGTCCGGCGCGCTGGCTGATCGGTTTCGCCACCGCCGAGGCCGGCCCGGGTGAATCCGTGCACGTGCGGGTGCCGCTGGCGGGGCGGGCGTTCCAGGTCTGGGACGACGGCTGGCGCACGGTGCCCGGCGACTACCTCATCGAGGCCGCGCACAGCATCGAGGACCGCCGGCTCGCCGTACCGTTCGTGATCTGACCCGCCGCCGGGGGGACCCGGCCGGCCGACACCGGAAAGGTCCCCACCCGGCGCGACCGGCCGCTACCAGCGGCCGAGGCGCACCGACAGCGCGGCCAGCGCGGCGACCCCGGCGGTGGAGGTGCGCAGGACGGTGTCGCCGAGGCGGACCGGGTGGGCGCCGGCCGCCACGAAGGCCTCCACCTCACCGGGGGTGATGCCGCCCTCCGGGCCGACGATGAGCAGCACGTCGCCGTTCGTCGGCAGCTCCACCGTGGCCAGGCGCCGGTCGGCCTCCTCGTGCAGGACGAAACAGGCCGCGGCCGTGGTGATCCGGGTGGCCACCTCGGCGGTGGACTCGTCCGGGGCGCCGGCGACCACCGGCAGCCACGCCCGCCGGGCCTGCTTGGCGGCCTCGCGGGCGGTCGCCACCCACTTCTGGCGGGCGCGGGCGCCGCGTTCGGCGTGCCACCGCACCACCGACCGGGCGGCGGCCCACGGCACGATCGCGTCCACGCCGACCTCGGTCATCGCCTGCACGGCCAGCTCGCCCCGCTCCCCCTTGGCGATGCCCTGCACCACCCCCAGGCGCGGGTCGGGCGCGGCGGCGTACCGGCGCTGGGTTATCCGCAGGGCGAGGCTGCCCCGGCCGGCGGTGTCGACCACCGCGCCCACCGTGCCGCCGCGCCCGTCGGCCAGCAACAGCTCCGCGCCGACCCCCAGCCGCTGCACGGTGGCGGCGTGATGACCCTCCGGACCGTCCAGGGTGTACGACCCGCCGGCCGGCAGCACGTCGACCAGGAACAGCGGTGCCGACACCGGTCAGTGGCCGTTGAAGGCGTCGCGCACCCGGGAGAAGAACCCACCCTGCTTGCTGAGCTCGGCGACGTCCTCACCGCGGGTCTTGGCGAAGTCGCGCAGCATCCGCTCCTGATCGGCGGTGAGCTTCGTGGGGGTGCGCACGTCGAGATGCACGAACAGGTCACCACGGCCCTGCCCACGCAGGTGCGGCACGCCCTTGCCGCGGATGCGGATCGTGGACCCGGGTTGGGTCCCCGCCTTTACCTCGAGCTGCTCCTCGCTGTCCAGCGTCTTGATGGTCAGCCGGGTGCCCAGGGCGGCCGACGTCATCGGGACCGTGACCCGACAGTGCAGGTCGTCGCCCTTGCGGGAGTAGACGTCGTGCGGCCGCTCGTGGATCTCGACATAGAGGTCACCGGCGGTGCCGCCGCCCGGGCCGACCTCGCCCTGCTGCGCCAACCGGATCCGCATGCCGTCCTCGACACCGGCCGGGATCTTGACCGTCAGGGAACGCCGGGTGCGGACCCGTCCGTCGCCGGCGCAGGTGGCGCAGGGGTGCGGGACGACGGTGCCGTGGCCCTGGCAGACGTGGCACGGACGCGAGGAGACGACCTGGCCGAGGAAGGTGCGCTGCACCGACTGGACCTCGCCCCGCCCACCGCAGGTGTCACAGGTGGCCAGGTGGGTGCCCGGGGAGACACCGGCGCCCGAGCAGGTGGTGCACAGCACCGCGGTGTCGACGGTGATCGGCGCCTCCACCCCGAACGCCGTCTCGAACAGGTCGAGCTCGAGGCGCAGGATGGCGTCGGCGCCGGGGCGGGTGCGCGGTCGGGGACCGCGGGCGCCGGCGGCACTGCCGAAGAAGGCGTCCATGATGTCCTGGAAGCCGACGAACGGTCCACCACCGGGGCCGCCGCCGGGGCCGGCCCCACCGGGAGCGAGGGGGTCACCGCCCAGGTCGACCATCTGCCGCTTCTGGTCGTCGGAAAGGACCTCGTAGGCGGCGTTGATGTCCTTGAACTTCTCGTGCGCCTCCGGATCCGGGTTGATGTCCGGGTGGTACTGACGCGCCAACTTGCGGTAGGCGCGCTTGATGTCATCGTCGGAGGCG
>DASVVF010000318.1:0-1644 GCA_036386695.1 Catenuloplanes sp.
TTGGCCATCGAGCCGGTCGGGGTGAACAGGGCGGCCTCGTGCCCGAACAGCGCCGCCGTCTCGGCTTCCAGCTCGTTGACCGTCGGGTCCTCGCCGTAGACGTCGTCGCCGACCGGAGCCCGGGCCATCGCCTCCCGCATCGCCGCCGATGGCTTGGTGACGGTGTCCGAGCGCAGATCGACGATGCCCCCGGTGTTCGCGCCGGCCTCAGCCACGCAGCATCTCCGCGACCAGGAAGGCCAGCTCCAGGGACTGCTGGGTGTTCAGCCGGGGGTCGCAGGCGGTCTCGTAACGCCCGGGCAGGTCGAGATCCTCGATGCCCTGGGCGCCGCCGAGGCACTCGGTGACGTCCTCGCCGGTCAACTCCACGTGCAGGCCGCCGGGGTGGGTGCTCAGCCCCCGGTGGACCTCGAAGTAGCCGAGCACCTCGTCGACGACCCGGTCGAAGTGCCGGGTCTTGTAGCCGTTGGACGACTCGTGGGTGTTGCCGTGCATCGGGTCGCACTGCCAGACGACCTTCGCGCCGGCGGCGGTGACCTTCTCCACGATCGACGGCAACGCGTCGCGTACCTTGCCGTTGCCCATCCGGCTGATCAGCGTGAGCCGGCCGGGTTCGTTGTCCGGGTTGAGTTTCTCGCACAGCTCGATGGCCTGCTCGGGGGTGGTCGTCGGGCCGAGCTTGACCCCGATCGGGTTGGCGATGCGGGAGATGAAGTCGATGTGCGCGCCGTCGATCTGCCGGGTGCGTTCCCCGATCCACAGGAAGTGCCCGGACAACCCGTACGCCCGGCCGCCGGAGACCCGGGTCAGGGCCCGGTCGTATTCCAGGGCCAGGGCCTCGTGCGAGCAGTAGAGGTTGACCGTGCGCAGCGCGTCGTCCTCGGTCATCCCGCAGGCGCGGATGAAGTCCAGCGCCCGGTCGATCTCGCGGGCGATCGCCTCGTACCGCTCGCCGGCCGCCGACTGTTTGACGAAGTCCTTGTTCCAGTCGTGCAGCCCGTGCAGGTCGGCCAGCCCACCGGACAGGTAGGCGCGCAGCATGTTCATCGCGGCGGCCGAGTTGGCGTACGCCCGGATCATCCGCTGCGGGTCGGCGACCCGGGCCGCCGGGTCCGGCTCCAGCGAATTGATCAGATCGCCCCGGTACGCGGGCAGGCCCAGGGCGTCGATCGGCGACGAGCGCGGCTTGGTGTACTGCCCGGCGACCCGGGCCACCTTGATCACCGGGACCGACGCGCCGTAGGTCAGCACCACCGCCATCTGCAGCAGGGTGCGCGCGTTGGCCAGCAGGTGACTCTCGGTGTTGTCGACGAACGTCTCGGCGCAGTCGCCGCCCTGCAACAGGAAGGCCCGGCCCTCGCAGACCAGGGCCAGCCGCTTGCGGAGCTCGTCCACCTCGTACGGCGCGACGATCGACGGCACGCTGTCGAGCACCTTGCAGACCTCGGCGACCACCGCCGGGTCGGGCCAGGGCGGCATCTGCACCCGGGGCAGGTCACGCCACCGGTCCAAACCCAACGCCTGGTCCTCGGCGGAGTCGGCGGTGGGCCGGCTGGTCTGCAGGCCGGGGTTGCCGACGTCGGGGTAACTGAGCTGATGCCACTCTTGGCGCATGCCAGCAAGGGTACGGCGGGCGCCGCCGCC
>DASVVF010000319.1:0-2287 GCA_036386695.1 Catenuloplanes sp.
CCGGGTGGCGGATCGGCCGGCCTGTCGTGTGGGCTCACGTGCTCTCCCCGGTGCGTAGTTGGGTGGCCTCGGCGACGTCCCCGCCGTCGGGATGGTCGCGGCCGTCCAGGTCGGCGACGGTCCAGGCCAGCCTGATCACCCGGTCCAACCCGCGGGCCGACAACGAGCCCCGGTCCAGGCTCTCCCGCAGCCGGGCGGTGTGGCCGGCCGGCAGCCGCCACGGTGGGCAGCGCAGCGCCGGTCCCGGCACCTCGGCGTTCGTCCGCCAACCCTGCCCGGCCCAGCGGGCCGAGGCGGCCGCGCGGGCCTTGGCCACCCGCTCGGCCACCACGGCGGACGGTTCGCTGACGGTGTCCACGGCCATCAGGTCGGCCGCCCGCAGCGGGGTCAGCGTGACCTGGACGTCGATGCGGTCCAGCAGCGGACCGGAGAGCCGCCCGAGGTAGCGGCGACGGGCCAGCGGGGTGCACTCACAGTGCAGATCGCCGGCGGGTTTGGCGCAGGGGCACGGATTGGCGGCCAACACCAGCAGCACCCGTGCCGGGTACTCGGTCCCGCCACGGGTGCGGGCCAGCAGCACCCGGCCGGTCTCCAACGGCTGGCGTAGCGCCTCAAGGGCGCGGGCCGCGAACTCCGGCGCCTCGTCGAGGAAGAGGACGCCGCGGTGGGCCAGCGACAGTGCCCCCGGCCGGGCGATCCCGGAACCGCCGCCGACCAGCGCCGCGATGGTGGCGGTGTGGTGTGGTGCCTGGAACGGCGGCCGGCGCAGCAACGGGCTGCCCGGTGCCAGCAGGCCGGCGACCGAGTGCAGCGCGGTGACCTCCAGTGCGGTGTCGTCGTCCAGCTCGGGCAGGATCGACGGCAGTCGTTCGGCGAGCATGGTCTTGCCTGCCCCGGGCGGGCCGAGCAGGGCCAGGTGGTGTCCGCCAGCCGCGGCCACCTCGATCGCCCGCCGGCCCATGGCCTGGCCGGACACGTCGGCGAGGTCCGGCCCGGTGACCGGGGGCGGTGCCAACGCGGGGGGCGGGTCGAGCAGGGTGCCGGCGCCGCGGACGAACGACACCAGCCGGTGCAGTGAGTCCACGGCCCGGACCCGGACCCCCGGCACCACGGCGGCCTCGCGGGCGTTGGCCAGCGGGACGACCACCCCGACGATGCCGGCGCGGGCCGCGGCGACGACCATCGGGAGCACCCCACGGACCGGGCGTACCGTGCCGTCGAGGCCGAGTTCGCCGAGCACCGCCACCCGCTCCAGCGGCGCCAGGGGCAGCTCCCCGGCCCCGGCCAGCACGGCCGCCGCGATGGCCAGATCGAAGCAGGAGCCGAACTTCGGCAGGGCGGCCGGCAGCAGATTGACGGTGATCCGGCGATTCGGCCAGTGCTCGCCGGAGTTGACGATGGCGGCCCGGACCCGGTCGGTGGCCTCGTGCAGGGCGGTGTCCGGCAAACCGGTCAGCACCATCGCGGGCAGCCCGACGGCCAGGTCGGCCTCCACTTCGACCAGGTGGCCGGTGACCCCGACCAGACCCACGGACATCACCTTGGCGTAGCTCATCTCAGAACGCCGCCCTCAGGTGCGCCACCCGCGCCGCGCCGCGCGGCTGCGGCAGCACCTCGACCACGTCGAAGCGGATGTCGCGCGGGTGCACCGGGTGCGCCGCCAGCCAGCGGGCCGCCAGGCGGCGCAGCCGGCGCGACTTGGCGCCCAGTACCGCGGCGGCGGGTGACCCGAAGGTGGCCGTACGCCGGGTCTTGACCTCGCAGAAGACCAACTCCTCGCCGTCCCACAGGACAATGTCGATCTCGCCGTCGGAACAGCGCCAGTTGCGGGCCACCGGCACCAGGCCGGCCTCGACGAGGTACCGGACCGCGAGCCGCTCGCCGTACGCACCAACCGCCTGTCGTGCCTTCGTCATGGGCGACACCGTGCCGTACGGCTACGACGGGACCAACGTCAACCGGGATCGGGCTGTGGACGGGCGGCTGTTGTGGATAACCGGCCCGCCCCGGCGTTCGGCGTGATATGGCCGTTGGTCTGGACTTGCCCGCCGGTCAGTCATCCCGTCCCTGATGGTGGCGCCCGGCCGGCCCGGTCACATAGCGTGCGATCCCGTGGAAGAACATCGCGGCCACGCCGACGACGCCGATCAATCGTGGTATCCGGGCGAGCGCGCCTACCGGGCCCCCGGATGGGACTCCGTCGACAAGGGCCCGCGGGTGCCGGAACCACGCATCGCTCCGCCCGGCGTCGACCCGTACGACCCCGCCGCGGACGCCGATCCGCTGC
>DASVVF010000320.1:0-4811 GCA_036386695.1 Catenuloplanes sp.
ACCGATCGGTGCCGCATGACCGGGCCCACCGGGGACCGGGCCGCCGTTCTGCGTGCGCTGCTGGACATCTGCGGACCGGGCTTCGCCCGGGTGGCCGGCGCGGCGGACACCGTGGCGGGCCGGCAAGCCGGCTTCGTGGCCGCACCGGGCGATCCGGACGCCGTCGTCGCGCTGCTGAGCCTCGCGGCGGCGAAAGGTCATGCCGTGGTGCCCCGCGGTGCCGGCACCAAGCTCGACTGGGGCGCCGCACCGAGCGGAGTCGACCTGCTGCTCGACACCGGCCGGCTGGCCGGGGTGGGGCGGCACCTCGGCGACGGATCGAGCGTGCGGGTGGGCGCCGGCACCCCGGTGCGGGCGGTCCAGGCAATTCTCGCGGGCCGTGGCCGGCGGTGGGCGGTCGATCCGCCGTCCGGGCAGGCCACCGTCGGCGGGGTGCTCGCGATCGACGAGGCCGGGCCGCTGCGACACCGCTTCGGTTCCCCCTGCGACCAGCTGCTGGCCGTGCGTCAGGTCGGCTACGACGGGGGCGTCGACGAGGCGGCCGGCCCGCTGGTGCGGGACCTCTGCGGTCGGCACGGCGGTGCGGGGGTGCTGCTCTCGGCCACCGTCCAGGTCGAGCCGCTGCCCGAGGCCCGGTTGTGGGTCAGCCGGTCGGTGCGTAGCCCGCTGGAGGTGCACCACCTGGTCCGCGCGGCGCTCGACGCCGACCTGTCCCCGGCCGCGGTGGAGGTGGACCTGCCGGCCCGCACCGCGGCCCCGCGCGGGCGCGTTCCGGGCAGCCTGGCCGTCCTCGTGGAAGGCCCGCCCCGGGTGGTGCGTGAGCGGGCCGCCGCCCTGGTGGCGGTGCTGGGCGGGGACGCCGCGGCGGCGGCTGCCGCACCGCCCTGGTGGGGCCGCTACCCGTTCACCGCCGGCGAGGTGGCGGTGCGGATCACCGTCCCCATCGCCGACCTGTACGCGGCGGTGTACGCGCTCAGCGATGCCACCGGTGCCGACGTTCCGGTGCGCGGCTCGGCCGGGGTGGGCGTCGTGCACGCCGCGCTGGCCGGTGACACCGCCCCCGAGCGGGTCGGCGAGATCCTCGACGCGGTCCGGGGGGTGCTGATGGCCCGGGGCGGGCGCTGCGTGGTCATCGCGGCGCCGGCCGCCCTCCGCGCGGTGGTGGATCTCGAAGGCGACGCGGCGAGCGACTGAGCGGGGGGCTCAGTCCAGGTCGTGTTCGTTGCGCAGCACCAGGATGGCGATGTCGTCGCGGGGGGCTTCGGCGGAGAAACCGATCGCGACCGTCCGCAGCCGGGCGGCGAGCACCTCGGCGGAGAACCCGGCCAGCGGGGCGGCGGCCTGCCGGAGCCGTTCGGTGCCGAACAACTCCCGGCCGCGCCGTCGTTCGGTGACCCCGTCGGTGTAGAAGACCAGCGCGTCCCCCGGATTCAGCAGCACGGTCGCCGTCGGCGAGGTGATCGTCTCCAGCAGTCCCAGCGCGGTGCCGCCCGCGCCGACGAAGCAGGCATCGCCGTCCGAGCGCACCAGCACCGGGCGGTCGTGCCCGGCCAGGTGCAGCGACACCTCCAGCCGTCCATCGGCGCGGCGCTCCACCGCGGCCAGCGCGAGGGTGCAGTAGCGCCCTCCGCCGCGCTCGACCAGCGTGCCGTTGAGCCGGGCCAGGGCGTCGGGCAGCGGCTTGCCGTCGCCGATCAGCACCCGCAGCACGTCGCGGACCAGGCCGGTGACGGCCGCCGCCTGCACGCCCTTGCCGGACACGTCGCCGACGACGACCAGCCACCGGTTGTCCGGCAGCGTCACGACGTCGTAGAAGTCGCCGCCGACCTCCCCGCCGGTGGGAACGTACTCGGCGGCGAAGCCGATCCCGTCGACCACCGGCAGCACCGGCGGCAGCAGGGACTGCTGCAGGGTGTGCGCGACGCGTCGCCGTTCGTCATGGATGCGGGCGTTGTCGATGGCCAGGGCCGCCCGCCGGGCCACATCCTCCAGGACGGCGACCTCGTCGGGCTCGTGCCGGTGGCGCAGGTGCCGGCCCACCGCCAGGGTGCCCAACCGTTGGCCCCGGGCCACCAGCGGCACCGCGAAGCCCTCGGTGGGGGACCCGAGCAGCACCTGTGAGCCGGTCCGCGAAGCTTCCCGCAGCCTGGTCAGCACGGTGTCCGGTCCGGTCTCCCGCAGCGCGTCGTACAGCGTGCGCAGCGCGTCCTCGTCGGCGTGGGTGGCGGCGGCCAGTTGCAGGCGCCCCCACTCGTCGGTGGTGTGCACGGCGCACCACTGCCCGAGCCGGGGCACCACCAGCTGCGGAATGAGCGCCATCGTGAGCTCGACGTCCAGCGACTGGGCGAGCAGTTCGCTGGCCTCGGCGAGGAAGGTCAGCCAGGTCTGCCGCCGCAGGTCGGCCCGGCGCAGCCGGTCGTTCTCCAGGTGCAACGACAGTCGTTCGGCGACCAGGGTGGCCAGTGGCTCGGCGTACCCGGAGGGCGCCGCGTCCAGCACCAGGTCCCCGGAGTACGGGCGGTTGACGCTCAGCGGCACCCGTACCGCCTCCACGTCCGCGCGGGGGGGCCGTCCGTAGCGGGCCAGGGTGTGCGCCCCGGCGCCGTCGCCACGGTCGAGGCGCACCACGGCGCCGCTGGCCCCGAGCAGGTGGGCGAGTCGGGACAACAGCAGACTGGCGAACTCCGCCAGGCCATCGTCGCCGGCCGCCTCCGGCCGGGCCTGCAGCAGCGCGGCGAGCGCGCCGACGCTGGGGCCGTCGGACCCGGTCGGGTCGACGAAACCGCCCGGCCCGATCTCGCCGGGCCCGCCCGCGGTGGAATCGCCGGCGGCCGTCCTGCGGTCGAGCCGGAACCACACCCCCTTGCCGCCACCGTGGTGCGTGGTGCCCCAGCGGCTGGCGAAGTGGTCGACCAGCAGCAGCCCACGCCCCCGCTCGGAGACGTCCTCGATGTCGGCGGTCTCGTTCTTCAGCCCGACGGTGAGCTGCTCGACCGGGCCGGGCGAGAAGTCCGTCACGGTCACCGTCAGGCCGACCGGGTCGGTGGCCACCTCGATGTCGAGGTCGGTGCCGGCATGCACGACCGCGTTGGTGGACAGTTCGGTGGTCAGCAGCAGGGCCTCGTTGAGCAGTTCGTCGAGGCCCGCCTCCTCCAGGGCGGCACGCACCACCGCGCGCGCCGCCGCCGGGGTACGGCGGTCGTTGGGAAGCCGTACCCTGCGCAGTAGCTGCGCCGCGGCTGCGGTCGACGCATGGCTCGCTTCCACTGACACGCTTGCATCCTGCACGCAGCCGGCCGGTCTTCCAAGCCGGGCGCTCGCCTAGATCCGGCACAAGGGGCCATGATGAAGGGCCCCCTCCCCCCGAGGAACCAGCGAGGAACACCATGACCACGGCGAAACCAGCGCGCTCCGCCACCGTGGCCGATCGATCGGTCTCCGACGAGGCCGCCGCTCTCGGTGAGCTGGCCGAGGCGCTGCGTCGGGTGCGGCGCGGCGACCTGAAGGTACGGCTCCCCCGCCGGGCCGGGGTGGCCGGTGAGGTGGCCGACGCCTTCAACGAGGTGGTGTCGCTGCAGGAACGGCAGAACCTGGACACCCGGCGGATCAGCCGCATCGTCGGCCGCGACGGCCGGCTGACCGAACGCCTCGACGAGGAGGGGCTCGACGGGGCGTGGGCGGACGGCGCCCGCGCGGTCAACTCGCTCATCGACGACCTGGGCCGACCCACCACGGAGATCGCCCGGGTCATCGTGGCCGTCGCCGAGGGTGACCTGTCCCAGCACATGGCCCTGGAGATCGACGGCCGCCCGCTGCGGGGCGAGTTCCTGCGCATCGGCCGCACGGTCAACACGATGGTGGACCAGTTGTCGTCGTTCGCCGACGAGGTGACCCGGGTGGCCCGGGAGGTCGGCACCGAGGGCAAGCTCGGCGGTCAGGCCGACGTGCGCGGGGTGGCCGGCACCTGGAAGGACCTGACCGACTCGGTCAACACGATGGCTTCCAACCTGACCCACCAGGTCCGCTCGATCTCGCAGGTGGCGACGGCCGTGGCCCGTGGCGACCTGTCGCAGAAGATCACCGTGTCGGCGCGCGGCGAGGTGGCCGAGCTGGCCGACACGATCAACTCGTTGACCGACACGCTGCGGCTCTTCGCCGAGCAGGTGACCCGGGTGGCCCGGGAGGTCGGCACGGAGGGCAAGCTCGGCGGTCAGGCCGAGGTGCCGAACGTGGCCGGCACCTGGAAGGACCTGACCGACTCGGTCAACTCGATGGCGTCGAACCTGACCGCGCAGGTCCGCAACATCGCCCAGGTGTCGACGGCGGTGGCCAAGGGGGACCTGTCGCAGAAGATCACCGTGGCCGCGCAGGGCGAGATCCTGGAGCTGAAGGACACCGTCAACACGATGGTGGACCAGTTGTCGTCGTTCGCCGACGAGGTGACCCGGGTGGCCCGCGAGGTGGGCACCGAGGGCCGGCTCGGCGGCCAGGCGCAGGTACGCGGGGTCTCCGGGACCTGGCGGGACCTGACCGAGAACGTCAACCAGCTCGCCGCCAACCTGACCGCCCAGGTCCGCAACATCTCGCAGGTGTCGACGGCGGTGGCCCGGGGTGACCTGTCGCAGAAGATCACCGTGGATGCCCGGGGCGAGATCCTGGAGTTGAAGAACACGGTCAACACCATGGTGGACCAGTTGTCGTCGTTCGCCGACGAGGTGACCCGGGTGGCCCGCGAGGTCGGCTCGGAGGGCAAGCTCGGTGGGCAGGCGCAGGTGAAGGGCGTCTCGGGCACCTGGCGGGACCTGACAGAC